>JAAZBK010000070.1 GCA_012513855.1 Acidimicrobiales bacterium | reverse complement strand
TGCCCACCATCTGGCTCGACCGCACGGTCGGAGCTTCTAACTTCCAGGTCTGGTCCTGGTTGCCCCGCTACCTGCGGTGGTATCGCTACGCCTTCGGGCCGAGGTTGTGATGAACGTTCTGGTCAGTGGTTCTGCAGGTTTCATCGGCGGCTACGTCGTCGAGGAACTGCTGTCGCGTGGGTACTCGGTGATCGGAATCGACAACCACTCCAAGTACGGCAAGGTCGCCAAGTCCTACGACGACCACCCCGACTACCGCCTGGTGGAGGGCGACTGCCGAGACGTGGAGCTCATGACCGAGCTGCTCTCGGACTGCGACCACTTCATCGCCGGGGCCGCCCTCATCGGCGGGATCTCCTACTTCCACGCCTACGCCTACGACCTGCTCGCCACCAACGAGCGCATCATGGCCGCGTCGTGCGACGCGGCCATCGCCGCCCACAAGTCGGGCCGGCTCCAGAAGGTCACCTACATGAGCTCGTCGATGGTGTTCGAGTCGACCGACACCTGGCCGTCGGTCGAGGGCGACGAGCGCAAGGTCGCGCCTCCGCTCTCGTCGTACGGGTTCCAGAAGCTGGCCGTCGAGTACTTTGCCCGGGCGGCGTGGGACCAGTACGAGCTGCCCTACACCATCGTCCGACCGTTCAACTGCGTGGGCGTCGGCGAGGGCAGGGCCCTGGGCGACGTCGAGGTGCCGAGCGGCAACGTGAAGCTCGCCATGAGCCACGTGGTTCCCGACCTGGTGCAGAAGATCGTGAAGGGCCAGGACCCGCTCCACATCCTGGGCGACGGCAACCAGGTGCGGCACTACACCTATGGCGGCGACCTGGCCAAGGGAATCGTCACGGCCATGGAGCACCCCGACGCCCGCAACGACGACTTCAACCTGTCGACGGCACAGTCCACCACCGTGCTCGAACTGGCCGAGGTGATCTGGCACAAGATCAAGGGCCCCGACGCCCCGTTCTCGGTGGTGTCCGACCCCGGCTTCGAGCACGACGTGGCCAAGCGGGTGCCGTCGGTCGACAAGGCCCGCGACATCTTGGGCTTCGAGGCCACCACCACCCTCGACGAGATGCTCGACGAGGTCATCCCCTGGATCGAGAAGGCCGTCGCCGACGGCCGCATCTGATCCGATCGGCCAGGACCGACGGCCGGCAGCCTCAGCCCTCCGGAGCCAGCACGAAGAACAGGCGGGCCCGGCACGTGATCGCGCCGTCGACCGACGCGGTCGCACGGCCCCAGCCGCCGCGGCCGCCCATCTTCTCGATGTCGACCGTGAGCGTCAGCTCCCGGCCCGGCTCCACCAGTCGGGGGAACCTCACGTCCTCCACCCCGCCCAGCAGCGGTAGCCGGTCGCGGTAGCGCGGGTCGGCCAGCACCGCGATGGCTCCCGCCTGGGCCAGCGCCTCCACCTGGAGCACCCCGGGCACCACCGGGCGACCCGGGAAGTGGCCCGCCAGCCACGCCTCGTCGCCGCTGACGCGCCAGCGGGCCACCACCCGCTGACCGGGTTCGCACACCTCCACCGAGTCGACGAAGCGGAAGGGCGGACGGTGCGGGAGCAGGTCGATCACAGGTGCTCTGACCGTGTTGCTCGCCCACCGTTACGCCCATTTCCCACTTACCCGATGGTAATTTTCAAGTTACTGGGCGGTACCGCGAAACCTCTCGGCGACGGCGCGTGTCTCAGCCCTCATGTGCTCATCCCCCATAGCTGTGGTGTTCCCCGGTCAGGGCAGTCAGGCCAGCGGCCTGGGACGCCGCTGGCTCGACCGACCCGAGTGGCAGGTGGTGCTCGACGCCGAGGCCGCCACGGGGGCGAGCTTCGCCCACCTCCTCCTCGACGCCGACGCCCGCGAACTGGCGTCGACCAGGGCCAGCCAGATGACCGTGCTCCTGGCGTCGCTCATGGCCTGGCAGGAGGAGGCGCCCACCCTCGATCCCGAATCGATCGTCGGCGTCGCCGGGCACTCCCTCGGCCAGATCACCGCCCTGATCGCGGCCGGCGCCGTGTCGCCCGAGGACGGCTACCGCCTGGCCCTGGCCCGGGCGGAGGCGTCGGAGGCAACCCAGCGTCGCCGGCCGGGAGGGTTGGTCGCACTCCTCGGCGCCGACCCCACCATGGCCTCGGCGGTCTGCGCCGCGCTCACCACCGGCCCGGCGTGGGTCGCCACCCTCAACGGTGCGGGGCAGGTGGCCATCGGAGCCGAGGTGGCGGTGCTCGATGAGGTGGAGGCCGTCGCCCGCACCCTCGGGTGCCGCCGCGCCACCCGGCTGGCCGTCGACGGGGCCTTCCACACCCCGCTCCACCAGCCCACCGCCGATGCGCTCGACGCAACGCTGGCCGGGATCACCTTCCGTTCGCCCTACTGGCCGGTGGTCACCAACCACGACGCCCTGCCAGTCGCCGAGGCCAGCGGGTGGCCCGCCCGGCTGGCAGCGCACCTGGTGAACCCGGTTCGCTGGCAGGACACGGTGGAGCAACTCGTCTCCCTGGGGGCCCGCCGGTTCGTGGAGGTCGGCCCCGGCTCCACGCTCACCGGCCTGATCCGCCGCATCGCCCCCGAACTGGAGGCGGCGTGACCTACCTGGACAGCGACCCCGCACCCACCATCGAAGCCCACCCCGACGGCGACGGAACCCACCTGGACCTGCGCCTCCTGGTGGCTCCCGCCGAAGGTCGGTTCCGCGCCGTAGAACTAGCGGACGCCCTCGACGAAGGCGACCTCATCGACCACGGCGCGCTGATCGGCCACGTGGAGCACGCCGGCACCCGGGCCCCGGTGCGGGCGTTCTGCCCCGGGGTGCTGGTGCAGTTGCTGGCCGAAGGTGACGATCAGGTCCGCCTCGGCCAACCGCTGGCGTGGATCCAGCCGGTGGCCCGGTGAGCACCGTCGAGCGACAGCCCCGCACCCGCCCCCACCGACCCGACGAGACCCAGCCCCACCGGCTGACGATGCCGCGCCTGCCGGTACGGGTCCTCGGCACCGGCTCCGCCCTGCCTCGCCAACGGGTGTCGAACCACGACCTGTCGAGCCGGCTCGAGACCGACCACGCTTGGATCGTCGGCCGCACCGGCATCCACGCCCGGCGGGTCGCCGACCCGTCCGAGACCACCACCGTGCTCGCCACCCGCGCCGCCGC
>JAAZBK010000069.1 GCA_012513855.1 Acidimicrobiales bacterium | reverse complement strand
CGGATGAGGAACGGCTCGTAGACGTCTTCGACGGTCTCGGTGGGTTCGGACACGCTGATGGCCAGGGTCGACAGCCCGACCGGGCCGCCACCGAAGCGCCGGCACAGCGCCGACAGCAGCGAACGGTCGACCTTGTCCAGACCGCGCTCGTCGACGCCGAACAGCTCGAGCCCGTCCCGTGCCGCGGTGCGGTCGACCAGACCCGAGCCGCGCACCTCGGCGAAGTCGCGGACCCTCCGCAGGAGGCGGTTGGCGATGCGGGGTGTGCCCCGGGCGCGGCGGGCGATCTCGACCGCGCCATCGGTCTCCAGGGTGACCCCGAGGATCCCCGCCGCCCGGATCACGATCGACTCGAGGTCTGACGGCTCGTAGTAGTCGAGCCTGGCCACCAGGCCGAAGCGGTCGCGCAGTGGTCCGGTGATGAGGCCGGTGCGGGTGGTGGCGCCCACCAGCGTGAACCGTGGAACGTCCATGCGGATCGACCGGGCCGCAGGTCCCTTCCCCAGGACGATGTCGAGCTGGAAGTCCTCGATGGCCGGGTAGAGCACCTCCTCCACCGCACGCGACAGCCGGTGGATCTCGTCGATGAACAAGACGTCGCCCTCGTCCAACTGCGACAGGATCGAGGCCAGGTCTCCCGCTCGCTCCAGCGCCGGACCCGAGGTGACGTGGAGCTTGACCTCCATCTCGGTGGCGACGATGCCCGCGAGCGTGGTCTTGCCGAGGCCGGGAGGGCCGGCGAACAGGAGGTGGTCGGCCGCCTGACCCCGCTTGCGCGCCGCTTCCAGGATGATCGAGAGGTGCTCCTTGAGCTCGGCCTGACCCACGAAGTCGGCGAGCGACCGCGGCCTGAGCCCGACCTCGTCGGACAGCTCCGACGGTTCCATCGGCTCGGGTTGGAGCAGTTCGTCTCTCACGTCAGCGGCTCCCGGCCAGCTTCTTGAGGGCCTCCTTGAGCATCGCGCCCGCGTCGGTGCCCTCGAGGTCGCGGGTGGCCTGGGCCACCTCTTCGGGTCCGTAGCCCAGGCCGGTGAGTCCGTCTCGAACGTCGGCCAGGACCGACCCACCCGAGCCGCCTTCACCCCCGTCGGGACCATCCTCGGCAGACGTGGCGGCAGCGGTGGGAACGTCGTCGAGCCTGCTCTTGAGCTCTATGAGGAGCCGTGCCGCGGTCTTCTTGCCCACGCCGGGCACCAGGCACAGCCCGGCGATGTCGTCGCCGGCCACCACCCGGGCCAGCGCGTCGGGTGGGTGGACGGTGAGGATCGCCAGCGCCAGCGCGGGGCCGACGCCGTGTGCTCCCAGAAGAGCCTCGAACGTCTCCCGCTCCACCTTGGTGGCGAAGCCGTAGAGCACCTGGCTGTCTTCTCTGATGTGGTGGTAGGTCCACACGAAGACCTCCGAGTCGAGGTCTCCGAGGCGGGCGACCGTGGCGGGCCCGGCCGTTACCCGGTAGCCGACGCCACCGGTCTCCACCAGCACCTCGCCGCTGAGCGAGCGGTCGAGCATCCGACCGCGCAGAGACCCGATCACGGCCGGACCGACGCGATGGCCGCCTGCTGGCGCATGCGGGTGGGCGCGTGGGCCAGGTGGCACAGGGCCAGGGCGGCGGCGTCGGCGGCATCCGCGGGACGCGGCGCGGCCTTCAGCGACAGCAGCCGCTGGACCATGAGCTGCACCTGCTCCTTGTTGGCCGCTCCGTCTCCGGTGACCGACAGCTTGACCTCGTTGGGCGAGTACTGGGCGACCTCGCACCCGGCCGAGAAGGCCTCGGCCATGGCCAACCCGCTGGCCTGCCCCACCGACATGGCGGTGCGGACGTTGACCTGGAAGAACACCCGCTCCACGGCGACGACGTCTGGCTCCAGCTCCGCGATCAGCGCCCGCAGCTCTCGCTGGAGCTCCGCCAGGCGGGCCGGCAGCGGCAACGACGGCTCGGTGCGGATCACACCGATGGCCTCGGCGCGCGGACCCGACGGGGTGGTCCTGACCGCCCCGTAGCCGCAGCGCGAGAGTCCAGGGTCTATTCCAAGTGCGAACACGTGTACGACGCTAGTCCGCGGCGGGGTCGGAGCGGCGGACCACTCCCGGCGGTCCTCTTGGAGCCAGGGGCCTCGCCCGCCGGGTGGTGCGGTCTGACCGATCGACCCATCAAGAACCGGGTCGCACCGGCCGATCGGTAGGTGATGTCCCCCGAACCGTCGCGCCTCGCGCCCCCTCCTGCCCCGCCGATCGTGGCCCTGCGAGGTGTGGGGCGTCGCTTCGGCGAGGTCGACGCCCTCCGCGACCTGGACCTCGAGGTGCCCGAGAACCGGATCACGGTGCTCCTCGGCCCCAACGGAGCCGGCAAGACGACGGCGATCCGCATGATCACCGGCGCGCTCGATGCCCACTCGGGGGTCGTGCGCACCTTCGGCCTGGATCCCCGCGAACACGGTGAGGAGGTGCGGCTCCGGTGCGGAGTCGTCTCAGCCAAGCCGGCCCTCTACGACCGACTCGACGGCTACTCGAACCTCGCATACGCAGCCGAGCTGTACGGGATGGATCGCGGCGAGCAGATGTCTGAGCGCATCCACCACGCCGCCGCCCGATTCGGCATCGAGCACGCTCTGGATCAGCGGGTGGGCGGCTTCTCGACCGGCATGAAGACCCGCCTGGCGCTCGCCCGCTCGATCCTCCACGAACCCGATCTGTTGCTGTTCGACGAGCCGACGTCGGGTCTCGATCCGGAGTCCAGCCACGCGGTCCTGGAGATGATCCGCGACATGACCGACAGCGGCCGAACCGTGGTCATGTGCACGCACCTGCTGCTGGAGGCCGAGGGCCTGGCCGACAAGGTGATCGTGATGGAGGACGGCCACGCCCTGGTGGCCGGGACGCCCGACGAGCTCACGCGGCGCTACTGGCCCGGCTCGGTCCTGCTGGTGGCCGCCGAGGACGCGGCCTCGTTCGGATCGCTGGACGAGATCGCCGGCGTGGTGCACGTCGAGGCCGACAACCACCCGAACCGGCGGCGGCTCCACCTCGACGGCGACGACCGGACGCCCGACGTGGTCAACGCCCTCGTGGCCCGAGGCGTGAGGATCACCCGGATCGAGCCGATCGAGCCGTCGCTCGAGGACCTGTACTTCGCGGTGCGCACCAAGAAGGACATCGCCGACGACGGGGGCCGCCAACTGTCACCGACGTCGAACGACGACGCCACAACCGATCGCCACCGCCAGGTGGCCGCGCTCACCGGATGGCCGGGCGGAAGGAAGGACCGATGAGCACCGCGAGCGGATGGACCTCCTTGAACCGACGGCGCATCGGCATCGTGGCCCGGTCCGACATGCGCCAGCTCCTCGAGGACAAGGGCTTCTGGATGCCGATGGTCTTCCTGGGCGCCCTGTTCTTCGTGATCATCCCCACGATCCTGCTGGTGTCGATCACCACGATCGGCGACGTGAAGGTGGTGGAGCAGATGGCGGAGACCCTCGAGGTGCTGCCCGACTCCGCCCAGGACCAGATCAAGGG
>JAAZBK010000453.1 GCA_012513855.1 Acidimicrobiales bacterium | reverse complement strand
CTCTTCGGCTCCGACTGGCCGCACGCTGAGGGCCTGGCCGAGCCGAAGGCGTTCGTGGAGGACCTCGACGGCTTCGGCGACGACGAGATCCGGCGGATCATGCACGACAACGCCGCCGCGCTCAGCCAGCCGCCCGCCTGACCCAGCGTCAGATGCCGCCAACGAGAGGTTGGGGGCAGCTGAGGTCGTGGACGAAGGCCGCGTCGAGATTCGGTCTGTTGTTTACCAAAGGCGAAGGCTGGGTACTAAGGCGTTCATGAGCGCGCACAGTTACAGCAACACACGAGTGACGACCAAGAGAGATCACCTCCGTTTCCGACTCCGCATGGCGGGCGTCGCCGTGGCCGTGGCATCGTTGTCGCTGCTGGCGCCCGTGGGTCCGGGCGCCCCGACCCCGGCCGGCGCGTGGGGAGTTGCACCGGCAGGGGCAATCGGCTGCAACGCAAGCGGATTCAGTGGCCGCTGGAACGACTGGATCGGGGTGACCTCCAACTCCACCTGTGGCTCCAACTGGGTGCGATTCCGGGGCTGGGGATTCGTCGGGTCGTGGAGTTCCGCCGTCACGCCGACCAACGCTCTTGTCTCGAGTCCAACGGATTACCTCCTCGGTGGCGCTGACCATCGTGCCTGCGTCGGTTGCGTTATCGTCGGGACCTGATGGGTGTTCGAAGGCGGAAAAGTGTTGTTGTTCTCCTGGTAGGTCTTCTCGGTGTCCTCTCTGGATGCGGGAGCGGCTCGGAATCCCCGCCGATGGAGCAGGCGGCAAGCTCGTTGCCGGGCGCTCCTTCGGCGTCGAAGGTTGGGGCCCCGGATTGCCCGCCGCCTGAGCTGGTGGTTTCCGAGGGGGTCATGGAGTGCGAGTTCCCCGATGTCGTGTTCGACCCCGATGCTGATCCCAGCGACCGGGTGGCGGGTCTCGTCGTCGTAGCCCGTTCCGAGGGTTACGACGAGATCGCCTCGGCCTTGGCCGACGGGGAACTGACGGTGGCGGAACGTCGGCAGGCGTTCCAGGATGCTCTCGATTGCATGACGTCGCAGGGGATGGGCGTGGCCCAGTTCGAGGAGTACGACGGCCTGTACGGGACCGAGTTCACGTTCGTCGCTACGTGGGGATCCCTGAACGAGGCGGACGCCTCCCGGGTGAGCACGGAGTGCGAGGATCGCTACACGTCCATTCCGAAGAAGGCCTATGAGATATTGACCGGTGGTCGGTTCACCGAACGGGCCAGGGCGGTGCTCCAGGCTTGTCTGGAACGTCACGGGGGCTCAGGCGACGTTGGCGAAACGATCGATGAGTTCCGCGAGGTGGTGCCCAGCAGCGAGGCAGAGACGAACTGTCTGGCAGAGGCCGAGGACAGGCCACCGCTGCCAGCGGATCTTCCCCAACCTCCCGGTGGGTGACGCCAGGTGACCGGTGTCAAGCGGCTGCTCGGCATCTTGGCTGTGCTGACGTGGATCGGCGTACCGTTGGTCGTCGCCGGAGTGCTGACAGCCCGAAGTGAACGCTCCGTCCGGTCCGAGCAGCCGGCCTCCGTCTGGGTCATGGCCGGTCCCGTCGAGACCGAGGTCAGGCGCACCGTTGCCGCCCGGGCAGAGTGGAGAGAGCTGCCGCCCCTGCTCGCTCCGGCCTGGTCTGGTCTGGTGGAGGAGGTGGGCCTTCGAGTCGGTGAACCGGTGCGGTCAGGTGACACGGTGGCAGTGATCGACGGCATCCCGCGCTTGGCCGCAGCCACCGAACGTCCCTTCAGTCGACGCCTCGTGCGGGATGATCGAGGGCAGGATGTGGCTGATCTCAATGCTTGGTTGGCCTCCATCGGTCACGAGGCCAGTGACGGCGACCTGTTCGGTGCAGCCACCCAGCGGGGAGTTTTCGCGCTCCGGCAAGATCTCAACGTTCCCTCAGAGGTCGACGAGTTCGGTCAGCCCATCGACCTCTACACGTTCGATCCGGCATGGGTGGTCTTCCTCGGTCAGGTCGAGGCGACCGTGAGCTCCATCGGGCTTCAAGTCGGAGCGCCTGCTCCGCCTGCCGGCTCGGCCATCGCCGAGTTCACGCCCCGCCTCGTCTCGGTGAAGTTGGAGCTCGCAGGCCAAACGATGTCCGCCGGTCCCAGCCCCGACGAGTCGGCCGGCCCGACATCAACGACGGACGCCTCCGAGGCTGGCGCGCCTGGGACTGGGGGGCCGGACCTGGGCTCGGCGCCTGGGTCCACACCCTCGGCCGATGGGGGCTCTCCGCTCCTGACGGCGGCCGAAGGGGCGACCTTGGAGAGGAGCGGTCAGGAGATCGGCCCCGTCGGCTCCGACGGCAGCCTGCCGGCCGATACCGAGGCAGCGGTGATCTGGCTACTTGGCGACGCCTCGACGATCTCGCTTCAACTGGTCGAGCCGGCGCCACCAGGAGCACGTGCGCTCCCCGCCAACACCTTGTTCACCGGCCCGGCGGGAGCTACCTGTGTGGCTTCTCGCGCTACGCCGGAGGCCGAAACCACCGTCCACCTGGTTCGCCCGGCCGGGGGAACCTCCACCCAGCCGCTCGTGGTGGGCCTGCCAGAGGGCGACATGGAGGTTCAAGCGAACCCGCCGCTGACCGTTCGGCGCAAGTGTCGGTCCTGACGTGCCCATCGAGATGCGGGATGTGGTGTTTCGCTACGGAGACCGGGTGATCCTCGATGGGTTCGACTCGACCCTCCGCGAGGGCAGCTTGGTCGGTCTGGTAGGTCCGTCCGGGGTTGGGAAATCGACACTTCTCGGGCTGATCAGCGGCGAGCTGCGCGCCGAGCACGGGTCGGTTTGCTACCCGGACCTCCCTGGCGGGCCCGATCATCTGCTGGCCGCGTCGATCGGGTGGATCATGCAGACGACCAACGTGTTCGGCAATCGCACCGTGCTCGACAACGTCCTGCTCCCCGCGTGGATCGGCGGTAGCTCACGGACGGAGGCGGCCGCCTCCGCACGAGACGCCCTGGCCCAGGTGGGCTTGGAGAGCTTCGAAGAACGACGATGCGCGTCGTTGTCAGGCGGTGAGCGTCAGCGGGTGGCCATGGCCCGGGCTCTTGCAGGTGACAACCCGGTGGTCTTGGCCGACGAGCCGACCGCCAGCCTCGACCGAGCCAACCGCGACCAACTCGCCGATCTCCTGGTTGCGGCCGCTGCCTCAGGCGTGCTGGTGGTCGTGGCCACCCACGATCCAGCGGTGGCGGCCCGCTGCGACGACGTGATCGAGCTGTGAGCGAACACCGCCCAGGCCGGCTCGGTCCCCAGGACCTGCTGCGGGAGGGTGCCGCCAACGTGGCTGGGGGTCGCTGGCTCGTGCTCCTGCTCGGTCTGCTGTGCGGAGCGGTGGGATTCACGGTGACCGCCTCCACCACCGGCACCGCCGACAGGGCCTTGAGAGAAGGTGCTGAGCTGGACCAGAGGGGTCGCTACGTCCTGCGGGTCGCGTCGGGGATCGGTCAGCCAGCCTCGCTGGACCTGGCGTTCTGTGATCGGCTGGCCGTTCTCGAGGGGGTGGAGGCTGCTGGGGGCATCCGACGCCAAGATCGGGTTCGGCTCGCCACCGGAGCACTGGTGCGTCTCCAGGAAGCGACCGCCGGGTTGGTGGTGATGCTGGGCCGAGGTGATGTCACGGATCCCTCCAGGCTCTTGGTCGGCGCCCTCGCGGCCGAGCGAAATGGGCTGCGGGATCACGCATGGGTGGCAACCCAGGGTGATGGTCGACGGCTGGAGGGGGCGCGGGTCGCGCTGATACCAGAGACCGCTCGATCGGCACGGCTCGACGACAGCCTCGTCCGGATCGTGGCTCCCAGCGGGCGAGCCGATGAGTGCTGGGCCGAGGTGGACCCGGCCAGAAAGGCCGTTCTGGCCGTCACCATCCAGAACCTGCTTCCGGATGATCAGCCTGCGGTGGTCGTCGACTTCAACCCAGCCCTCGCCGAGGTCGACCCCGAACGAGATCTTCGAGAGGTCCCTCGATCGCCGCTGATCCTGCTGGGTGGTGTAGCGGTGGGTCTGCTGGTGGGGATGTGGTGGTACGCGCGGCGCCAGGAGTGGGTCCTGTATCGGGTGTTCGGGCTTGGGGTCGTTCGCCGCATGGGCATCGCCACCGTCGAGTGGGCCCTGGTCGGTGGCATCCCGCTGGCCGTGGGCGCGGCGTGGGCGGTCATCCTGGCCAACCCGGCTGACCGTCTGGCGGTCGTGCTCGGGTGGTCATCGGCCGCCGTAGCAGCTGCAGTCTCGCTGGCAGTCGTGGGCCTTTGGGGTGCGATCTCGTCTCGACCCCGGCCCAGCACCGTGCTCAAGGGCGGGTGATGGAGCGAAGGCGACCGGGTGTCACAAGCGCGGAACGCCAGATCAGTCCCACCTGACACACTGTCAGGTATGACCGAGGGGACCCAGGGGACCGCCGAGGCCGACGCGAGCGGGGCGCCGGTGCCGACCACCTACAACTTCGCCGACCTGTGGGAGGCCATCTGGCCCCGGGCCGCAGAGCGCGAGGCCCTGGTCTGCGGACCCCAGACGCGGACCTACGCGCAGCTGGCCGAGCGGGCCAACCGCCTGGCCAACCACCTGCGCGGGGCAGGCGTGGGTCCGGGCGACAGCGTCGCTCTGTTCCTGCGAAACGACGCCGCCTACATCGAGGCCATGATCGCCGCGTTCTCGCTGCGGGCGATCCCGGTGAACATCAACCACCGCTACACCGGCGACGAGCTGGCGTACCTGCTGGCCGACTCGTCGTCGGTGGCGTTGCTCGTCCACGAGACGCTCACCGGCCAGGTGGCCACCGTGCCCGACGCGGTGGCCGGGATGCGCTCGCTGATCGTGGTCGACGACCCGGCCCCCGACACCGTCGAGGGCGAGGTGTCGGCCCTGCCGGGCGCCCTGCGCTACGACGACGTGCTGGCCTCGTCGTCCCCCGATGCGGTGGTGACCGAGGGACGCAGCAACGACGACACCTACCTCATGTACACCGGCGGAACCACCGGCCGGCCCAAGGGCGTGGTGTGGCGCCAGGAGGACGCGTTCTTCGCGTGCATCGGCGGCGGCGACCCCATGCGCCTGGTGGGACCGGTGAGCTCGCCGGCCGAGCTGATCGACCGCATGGTGCAGGGCTTCTGCTACCTGCCGCTGGCGCCGCTCATGCACGCCGCGGCCCAGTGGACCACCTGGTCGTGGCTGCTCGCCGGGGGCAAGACGGTCCTCATGCCCGGACGGCTCGAGCCCGAAGCCGTGTGGGACGCGGTGGCCGACCACGGCGTCAACTCGCTGACCATCGTGGGCGACGCGGTCGGACGCCCGCTGGTGAAGGCGTGGGAGGAGCACCCCGATCGCTGGGACGTCACCAACCTCTTCGCCATCTCCAACGGCGGCGGCCCGATCTCGCCGTCGCTCAAGACCCGCCTGGGTGAGCTGTTCCCGGGCCGGGCGATCATCGACGGCTTCGGGTCCTCCGAGAGCGGGGTCCAGGGGTCGCAGCGGCTCCAGGCCGGCGACGACGTCTCGGGCCTGGCCCGGTTCGAGCCCCGCGACGAGACGGGGGTGTTCGA
Source organism: Acidimicrobiales bacterium (assembly GCA_012513855.1). GTDB lineage: Bacteria > Actinomycetota > Acidimicrobiia > Acidimicrobiales > Iamiaceae > Aquihabitans. Next base: position 1,641 of record JAAZBK010000453.1, on the reverse strand, counting down.
CGACGACCTCCAGCGGGTCGAGCCGGGTTCGGGCGTGATCGGCCGGGTGGCCAACACCGGCCGGCTCCCGGTCGGCTACCTGAACGACCCGGAGAAGAGCGCCGCCACCTTCGTGGAGATCGACGGCGAGCGGTACTGCTTCACGGGCGACCTGGCCACGGTCGAGGCCGACGGCACCATCCAGCTGCTGGGCCGCGGTTCGCAGTGCATCAACACAGGCGGGGAGAAGGTCTTCCCCGAGGAGGTCGAGTCGGCGCTGGTCGACCACGCCGCGGTGAGCGACGTGCTGGTGGTCGGCGTCCCCGACGAACGCTGGGGCAGCGTGGTCACCGCGGTGGTCGAGCCCACCGATCCGGCGGCTCCGCCGACGCTCGACGACCTGCGCCACCACCTCAAGTCGTCGCTCGCCGGGTTCAAGCTGCCCAAGCACCTGGTGGTGGTCGAGCGCGTCGAGCGCTCGCCCGCGGGCAAGGCCGACTACCGCTGGGCCAGGTCGGTGGCCGAGACCGCCGTCGGCTGACCCGGTTCCAACGGTCCGGGTCAGCCGGTCTGCGGGAGCCGGTCAGCTGACGATGGTGCTGAGCGAGCAGTCGGCGGAGTCGCCGGGCACACCGCCGCTCGAAGCGTTGGCCACGTGGGTGGCGCCCGCCGCGATCTTGAGCGGCGTGTTCTGGGTCGAGGCCACGATCTCGCCGTCGGCGCGGATCACGCACCACAGCGACACCTCGATGTCCTCGTCGGTGGGGTTGGTGATCGAGCCCACGACGATGTTGAGCAGAGCCCGGTCGTCGCGGTTCAGCTTCTCCTGGTCGTACTCGATGACCTCGGCGCCGCTGGACGTGGCGTCGGCTTCCACGCTGATCTGGAGCGAAGCCGGCTCGACCTTGGTGCGGTAGCCGGCGCCGCCCGCGTGGCCGGTGCCGCCCGGTTCGATGGCCCCGATCTTGCCGACCGAGGTGCCCAGCACCGAGTCGTCGTCGCCGATGTACTTGATGGTGACCACGACGTTGGTGACGGTCTCGTCGCTCACGTTGGCCAGCTCCACTCCGGAACCGGTGGTGATCACGCCGTCGCGCACGTCCTCCCAGCTGCCGAAGCCCGACTCGACAACCACGATCCGGTCGTCACCGCTCGGTTCGCCCTCGATCTCGGCCGGGCCGGAATCGTCGCCCCCGTCACCCCCGTCGGTGCCGTTGCTCCCGTCGACGCCGGTGCCCTCGTCGCCGGTCACGTCAGCCGTGGTCTCGGTGGTGTCGGCGCCGGCACCGTCGTCGTCATCGGAGCCGCAGGCCCCGAGGAGGAGAGCGGCGGCCACCACCCCCGCGAGCAGCCGAGACCGTCGCCGGGCGATCGGTGAGGGGGTGGATGACGTGGGCTTGGACACTTCGTGCTCCTGTGGGTGGATCGGCCGCGACGGAACGGCGGTGGGGCGCACCGTCGCCCACGGGCGCTAACCGCGACGTAACCAACTCCTCGCAACCAGCGGCGTCGGAGAATCGCCGACGGGCGGGAACCACCGTGCGGGACGTGACGTCGTACGCACATGGACCAATCACTGAAACCATCCAGTCGGCCCCGGCGGGGCGTCCTGGCCGTGCTGGGCGGAGGCGTCGTGGCCGCCCTGGTCGGTGGAGCCCTCGT
>JAAZBK010000452.1 GCA_012513855.1 Acidimicrobiales bacterium | reverse complement strand
GGCGACACCTTCGTGGTCCACATGGACCGCGAAGCGCTGAACGACTACCCGCTCGGCCTCTACGACGTCGAGATCGAGATCGTCACGTTCGAACCGGACCGGGAGGTGGCCTGGACCATCCACGGCGCCATCAAGCCGTCGATCGGCCACGTCTACGGCTACCGCCTCGAACCGATCGACGGAGGGACCATGGTGACCTCCTACTACGACTGGTCGAACATCGGGCAGGACTGGCGCGACTCCGGCATCTTCCCGGTCATCCCAGAGAGCGCGCTCCGGGCCACGCTCGGCATCCTCGCCCGCACCGTGGCCCCCGGCCTCCCCCGCCCCGGCGCCTGAGACCAGCCGGCCCCAGCCGGCCTCGTTCGGGCTACCAACGACTACCGCCGGCTACCGGGCTCTCAGGCTCTATCGCCCGCCAAGAGGCCGGCGTCGTCGTGGACCGCCACCAGGCCGGTCTCGAGGTCGTAGAGGACACCGACCACGTGCGCCGGATCGCCACCGTGCTCGAGCGTGCCCAACTGCCTCAGCGCCTCGACCGTGGCCTTGAGGTTGCCACCGGTGGCACGGATCGGGTCGTCGCCGACGATGTCGACCAGCCGGGCCGCCACCTCGCCGATCAACTCGCCCAGGTGCCCCGTGATGTGATCGTGGCCGATGGCGGCCAGAACTGCACCGCAGTTGGTGTGGCCGAGCACCACCACCAACGGCACACCCAGCGTGCAGACCCCGAACTCGATGCTCCCGAGGGCCACCCCGGACAACGACTGGCCAGCAGTGCGAACGGTGAGCAGGTCGCCGACGCCCTGTCCGAGGATCAGCTCCGGGGGAACCCGGGAGTCGACGCAACCGATGACGACCGCTATCGGGTGCTGGACGTCGACCAACTCGGCGCGGTGCTGAGCCGAGTGCTTGTTGTCGAGCAGGCCACCCGCGGCGAACCGCTCGTTTCCTTCGAGGAGCTGTCGCAGCGCATCGCCGGCAGCTTGGCGACGTACCTCGGGGGTGGCGGGCTCGACGTAGGGCACAGGTTGCATCTCCGAACGGGTTGGCGATGGGCGGCCGGCGTACCGCCGGAGGCCGATGAGGCCAGCAGGGCGGACCGACGGTACACCGGCGGGTGCTGGGCGCCCCCGGCAGGACTCGAACCTGCGACCTACCGCTTAGAAGGCGGGAGCTCTATCCATCTGAGCTACGAGGGCACGACCGATGCCGGGCGGGGCCGACGGATGCCGGCCGACGCGTCGGAACCGACGACCTGACCATCGTAAGGGGCGACTCCGATCGGGCTCGGATCGAAGAACGCCGTACCGGGTGGTCAGACGCTCCGAGGACGCTCGGTGGCCGGTCGCGCACCCCACGACCGTGTGCCCCACAGCCGATCTCGCCGGTCTCCGAGGCCGACCGAAACCGTCCACACGCTGGTGGTCGTACCCGTACCACGCCCGCGCTCAAGCCGGGACCCAACCCCATGATGCTTGATCGGGGTGGCGATGCTGTTACGATTCCATGACAGCGCCGGCGCGCCTGTACCCGAACCATTGGCCGGCGGGGAGGACGATCCGTGCGTCGCCGTTCACTGGGAGTGTTGCTGACCGTGGTGACGGTCCTGCTCGCGTTGGTGGTTCCCAACGACGTGACCACTGCCCAGATCAAGGATCTCGAAGCACAACAGGCCGAGGTTCGGGCCGAGAAGGCCCGGGTGGCGTCGCAGATCGACACCAACGAGGCCTCGCTCGACGAGATCAACGCCGCCCTCGACGTGATCCAGGAAGATCTCCGGGCCCAGGAAGCGGCCCTCGCCGCCATCGAGGCCGAGATCGCCGCCGCCGAGAAGCAGATCGCCGACGCCGAGGCCGCCATCGCCCGGCTCACCGACGAGATCGCGATCCTGCGCGAGGTCCTGAAGAACCGGGCCGTGGCCGCATACGTGAGCCCGCCCGCCGACGACGTCCTCACCGTCCTCGAGACCAACGACTTCACCACCGCCGCCAACCAGCGCTTCTACATCGAACTCCGGTCCCAGGGCGACGCCGACGTGGCCGACAAGTTCAAGGGCGCCACCGTCGACATCGAGCACGAGCGCCAGAAGGCCGACGAGGCCCGCAAGATCGCCGAGGAGAAGCGGGTCGAGCAGGCCGAGCGCACCGAGGCCGT
>JAAZBK010000451.1 GCA_012513855.1 Acidimicrobiales bacterium | reverse complement strand
GGATGTCGGCGGCCACCTGGCCGACCGTCTCCTTGTCGGTGCCTCGCACCACGACCCGGTTGGGGGCAGGGACCTCGAAGGTGATGCCCTCGGGGGCCTTGAACGAGATGGTGTGGCTGTACCCGAGAGCGAGGTCGATGGCGTCGTTGCCCTTCGCCGTGGCGCGGTAGCCCACGCCGATGATCTCGAGCTCCTTGACGAAGCCGTCGGTGACGCCGACGACCATGTTGTTGACCAGCGAGCGCACCAGGCCGTGCATGGCACGGGTCTGACGCTCGTCGTCGGGGCGCTCCACGAGCAGGACGTCGCCGTCCTGGCGCAGCGTGATCGTGCCGGGCACGTCGCGCTCGAGCGTTCCCTTCGGGCCCTTGACGGTGACGTGGCGGTCGCTGACCGCGACGTCGACGCCGCTGGGGACGGGGATGGGGGTCTTACCGATGCGGGACATGAGGCGCTCCTACCAGACGAAGCACAGGACTTCGCCGCCCACGTTGCGCTTGCGCGCCTCGCGGTCGGTCATCAGACCCTGGCTGGTCGAGACGACGGCGACACCCAGCCCACCGAGGACGCGCGGGACGTCGCTGGCGGCCTTGTAGACACGGAGGCCGGGCTTGGAGACCCGTCGGAGGCCGGAGATGGTCCGGGCCCGCTCGGGCGAGTACTTCATGGTGACGGTGAGGGTGCTACCGGGGCGGTCGGCGTTGGCGGCCACCTGGTAGTCGTCGATGTAGCCCTCCTTCTTCAGGATGGCCGCGAGGGCCTCCTTCTGCTTGGAGGACGGCATGAGCACCTCGTCGTGCATCGCCGTGTTGGCGTTGCGGATGCGGGTGAGCATGTCGGCGATGGGGTCGGTCATTGTCATGTCAGGCCTCCCTCACCAGCTCGCCTTGGTGACGCCGGGGATCTCCCCTGCGTGGACCATGTCTCGCAGGCAGATCCGGCAGAGCTGGAACTTGCGGTACACCGAGTGCGGGCGGCCGCACTTCTGGCACCGGGTGTAGGCCCGGACCTTGAACTTGGGCTTCTTGTTGGCCTTGTTGATGAGAGCCTTCTTGGCCATTGCTACTGCCCCTCGCGCTTGAACGGGAAGCCGAAGGCATCGAGCAGGGCCTTGCCCTCGGCATTGGTACGGGCGGTGGTGACGATGGTGATGTCCATGCCACGGGTCTGGTCGACCTTGTCGTAGTCGATCTCAGGGAAGATCAGCTGTTCGGTTACGCCGAACGTGTAGTTGCCGCGGCCGTCGAAGCTGTTCGCCGGCAGGCCACGGAAGTCGCGGATGCGGGGGATCGCCAAGGCGACCAGTCGGTCGAGGAACTCCCACATGCGGTCGCCGCGGAGGGTGACCTTGGCGCCGATGGCGTTGCCCTCGCGGAGCTTGAACGAGGCGATCGACTTGCGGGCCCGGGTGATCTGGGGCTTCTGGCCGGCGATCAGGGTGAGGTCCTTGACCGCGTTCTCGAGGAGCGACGCTTGGGCCACGGCACCGCCGACGCCCATGTTGATGACGATCTTCTCGAGGCGGGGGACCTCCATGATGTTGCCCAGGCCGAGGTCGGCCTTGAGCTGCCCACGGATCTGTTCGTTGTACCGCGCCTTGAGGCGCGGGATCTCGGTTGCTGTGGTCATGACAGCTCTGCTCCCGTCCGCTTGCAGATGCGGACCTTCTTGCCGTCGACGAGCTTGTAGCCGACGCGGGTCGGCTTGCCGTCGGAGGGGCTGATCACCGCCACGTTGCTGACGTCGATCGGCTTGTCGATCTCGATGATGCCGCCGGCTTCGGTGGCCGAGCGGGCCTTGCGGTGGCGCTTGGCGGTGTTGACGCCCTCGACCACGACCTTGCCGGCCCGGGGATCTGCGGAGTGGACCACGCCTTCCTTGCCCTTGTCCTTGCCGGACAGGACCACGACGCGGTCGCCCTTCTTGATCTTGAGCCCTGCCATCACAACACCTCCGGGGCGAGTGAGACGATGCGCATGAACTTGCGGTCACGCAGCTCACGGCCAACCGGGCCGAAGATGCGGGTGCCACGGGGCAGCTGCTGGTCGTTGATCAGCACCGCGGCGTTCTCGTCGAAGCGGATGTAGGAGCCGTCGGGACGACGGCGCTCCTTCTTGGTGCGGACGACCACGCACTTGACGACGTCGCCCTTCTTCACGCCGGCGCCGGGGATGGCGTCCTTGACGGTGGCGACGATGACGTCGCCGATCCCGGCGTAGCGCCGGCGGGATCCACCCAGCACCTTGATGCAGAGGATCTCCTTGGCGCCGCTGTTGTCTGCGACTCGCAGTCGCGATTCCTGCTGGATCATCGGGTCACTTCGCCCTTTCCAGGATCTCCACGATCCGCCAGCGCTTGAGCTTCGACAGCGGACGGGTCTCCTGGACCCGGACCCGGTCGCCCACGTTGAGGGTGTTCTCCTCGTCGTGCACGTAGAGCTTGGTGCTGCGCGCCATGGTCTTGCGGTACCGCCGGTGCGGCTTGCGGGTGGTGATGGTGACGACCGCGGTCTTGTCCATGCCGCTCGACGTGACCAGGCCCTCGCGGACCTTGCGGGCGTTCTCACGCACCTCGGTGGTGGCTTCTTCTGCCATCAGGCCTTCTCCTCCTGGGCGAGGGCCTCGGCGGCCTCGATCTCGCGGGCCCGCAGCTCGGTCTCGTAGCGGGCGATCTCCTTGCGCGCCGTCCGCATGGCTGCGGTGTTCTCCAGGACGCCCGTGGCGTGCTGGATGCGCAGCTTGAAGAGACGGTCCTTCTCCTCGGCCAGGCGCTCCACCAGGGTGGAGGTGTCGAGGTCGGAAGCGGTGGTGGTGGTCTTGGCCATCAGAAGCTCTCCGTCCGGGTGACGAACTTGGCCTTGATCGGCAGCTTCTGGATGGCCCGGTCGATCGCCTCACGGGCGATCTCGGGGTCGGCGTAGCTGAGCTCGAAGAGCACGCGGCCGGGCTTCACCACGGCCACCCAGCGCTCCGGGTTGCCCTTGCCCGAGCCCATGCGGGTCTCGGCCGGCTTCTCGGTGATGGGCTTGTCGGGGAAGACGTTGATCCAGACCTTGCCGCCACGCTTGATGTGGCGGGTCATGGCGATACGGGCGGCCTCGATCTGACGGGCGGAGATCCACCCGGGCTCGAGGGCCTGGATCCCGTAGTCACCCTGGGTGACCCGGGTGCCGCCGGAAGCGGCTCCGGTGAGACGACCGCGGTGCTGCTTGCGGTGCTTGACCTTCCTGGGCATCAACATGATCAGTCACCATCCCCGGGGCGGAAGTGAGGGGTCTCGTGGTGGTCGCGCACCGAGCGCTCGATGGCTTCCTCTTCTTCGAGGAGCTTCTCGATCTCGGGGTCGGCCTCCTGGACCAGGGGCTTGGCCTCGGTCTCGGCGTCGACCGAGGCGGGGTCGACGGTCACGGCTTCGGCGGCACGGCGGCGGCTCGAGGAGACGACCTTGGCGGGGCGGGCCTCGCCGGCGGTCTCGCCCACGGCCATGGCGGCCTCGCGGCTGATCTTGTCCTCGGCCTGGGACTTGTAGGGCAGGATGTCGCCCTTGTAGAGCCAGACCTTGACGCCGATGCGGCCGGCGGTGGTGCGGGCCTCACGGAAGCCGTAGTCGATGTCGGCGCGCAGCGTGTGCAGCGGCACCCGGCCCTCGCGGTACCACTCGGTGCGGGACATCTCGGAGCCGCCGAGGCGACCCGAGCACTGCACCCGGATGCCGAGGGCGCCGGCCTTCTGGGCGTTCTGCACCGCACGCTTCATGGCCCGGCGGAAGGCCACCCGGCCGGCGAGCTGGTCGGCGACGCCCTGGGCGATCAGCGCAGCGTCGAGCTCGGGCTGCTTGATCTCCTGGATGTTCAGCTGGACCTTGTTGTTGCCGGTGATCTTGGTGAGCTCACCCCGGAGGCGGTCGGCCTCGGAGCCACGGCGTCCGATGACGATGCCGGGGCGGGCGGTGTGGACGTCGACCCGGAGGCGGTCACGGGTGCGCTCGACCTCGACGCGGCTGATGGCGGCGTGGGGCAGCGAGCCCATCAGGAGGTCCCGGATCTTCCAGTCCTCGATGATGAACTTGCCGTACTCCTTGCGGTCGGCGAACCAGCGCGACTTCCAGTCGGTGGTGACGCCCAGGCGGAAGCCGTAGGGGTTTACCTTCTGGCCCATCAGTCTTCGTCCTTCTCGTCGGTCTCGGCAGCGTCGTCGGCGGAGGACTCCACGTCCTGCTTGGCGGCACCACCAGCGGGCTCGAACCCGGCTGCCTCGGCCTCTTCAGCGGTCTCGAACCAGACCTCGGCTTCGGTCTGGTCGTACCACTGGCTCCCGGGCACGTGGTACTTCATGGAGTCCTTGTTGCCCTTGATGTCGCCCGATCCGGTGACCTCGGCGGTCTCCTCGTCGGAGTCGGTTCCCTCGACGTCGGCGACGGCCTGCGGCGCATCGTCGACCTCGTGGTCGTGATCATGGTCGTGATC
>JAAZBK010000450.1 GCA_012513855.1 Acidimicrobiales bacterium | reverse complement strand
GTCTCGGTGCTGATGTCGATGGTGCCGCCCAACGCTTCGACCAGGGAGCGGCTCGACGCCAGACCCAGGCCGGTTCCGGTGCGCTTGGTGGTGAAGTAGGGCTCGAAGGCCCGCGCCAGGGTCTCGGCATCCATCCCCTGGCCGGTGTCGGTGACCCGGAGTTGGACGCAGCGCCTGGTCTCGCCGTCGGGTTCGTCGAGGCTGCGGCGTGACACCTCGACGGTGACCTTGCCCGGGCCGTCGATGGCGTCGAGGGCGTTGGCCACCAGCGTCAACAGGACGCGTTCCAACTCGATGGGGTCGCCGGTGACGAGCGCCGGCTCGGTCACCACCTCCACGGTGACCTCCGGATCGGCCATGGTCCGCAGGATCGGCTCCAGAGCGCCGACCATCCCGCCCAGGTCGATCAGCTCCCGCGACGGCGGCCCGGGGTGGACGAGGTTGATGAGCTGGCCGGCGAGGGAGTGGGCGCGGTGGACGGACTCTGAGAGGGTCTTGATGCGCTCGAGGTTCGCGGGGTCGGTCTGTTCGCCGGCCATGAAGTCGAGGTTCGCCCCGATGGCGGTGAGCGCGTTGCGGAGGTCGTGGCCGATGCCCGGCGCCATCTCGCCGGCGAGCGAGACCCGGGCGGCGTGCCCGAGCTGGCCGAGCACCTCGACGTGGTCGGTCTGGTCCTCGATGTGCACGGTGTAGAGGTACGGCTCGGACGAGCGGTCGCGGATCAGGTGGACCGTCACGTCGGCCCACCGGTGAGCGCCGACGTCGGCCTCCAGTCGCAGCACCACCCGGGCCGAAGAGGCGCCGCCGAGCAGGTCGGCCATGGAGTCGTCGACCAGGAGGCTGTCGCTCGGGTGGACCAGGTCGGTGAGGGGGCGGTGGAGGAGCTCCGCCTCGGCGGCGTCGAGCATCCGACAGAGCGCCGGGTTGGCGTGCAGCATGTGCCCGCGCTCGTTCAGGAGGGCGAAGCCGATCGGGCTGGTGGCGTGGGCGCTGCGGAACCGGTCGACCGCCACCTCCGGGCCCCGCTGGCCGGCGCGCCGCTCCTGGTGACCCCTGGGGTCGCGGGGCGCGTCGAGACCTCGGTCGGCGCCGCCGTCGTCGGATGGTGGATGACCGGTCGCAGGCATCACGAGGGCCCTCCCAGTCCCGTGTCCCGCCGGAGCGTGACGCCTCTAAGTCTCGCGCGCGCCACTACCAGTGACAACGCTGGGGCTCTCGGGCGCGCACGACGGTCTGGGTCAGTCCGGGGCCGGCGCGAGGGGCTTCTCGCCGAACCAGCTAGCCACCGGGTTGTCGTTGAAGTTGTGGATCGGCTGGAAGCCCGAGCTGAGGTAGACGTGCTGGGCCGCGGGCTGGCGGTCGCCGGTGTCGAGCCGGGCCAGCCGGTATCCCATGCGACGGGCTTCGGCCTCCATGGCCGACAGGAGCTGACGGGCCACGCCCCGACCGCGCTGTTCCGGCACCACGTACATCCGCTTGAACTCACAGGCACCGTCGGCGTGGAGGTCCTTGATGCCGCCGCAGCACACGGGAGCGCCGTCGAGGTAGCCCACCAGGAACGTTCCGCCCGGGGGCGACAGCTCGGACGGCCCGGCCTTGGGCAGCCCGGGAGCGTCGAGGTCGACCCCGCCGTAGATCTCGGAGATCTCGGCCAGCATCGCGGTGGCGAGGGCTCGTCCGTCGCCCTGGTCGATCTGGCCGGGTCGGAACTCGACGGGGTCTGCCATGAGCCGAGCATGTCACGGCCTTCACCCCGGACGGGCGACGCCGGCGTCGCCCGTTTACCGTGCTGATGTGCGGCCGGGCTGCCGTGCTGCCGTGCTGCCGGGCTCAGCCGAGCGTGCCCGATTCCCGGAGCGCGGCGATGCGGGCGTCGTCGTAGCCGAGCACCTCGCGCAGGACCTCGTCGGTGTGCTGGCCCACGGTGGGGGCCTTGGTGGGCAGCGGGACGTCGACGTCGAGGTACTTGATGGGCGACGGGAGCTGGTCGCAGCCCAGGCGCTCGGCCGGGATCCATGGGAACCGGTCCTGGAACTGAGGGTCGTCAGCCAGCGTCTGGGGCGTGTTGACGGCCACGATCGGCACGTTGACGTCGAGCCCGAGCTGCACCCACTCGTTCGAGGTGCGGGTGAGGAAGATCTCCTTCAGCTCCTTGCGCAGCGCCACGTTGCCCACCGCGTGGTCGGCGAACTTGGCGCCTGGGTGTGCTTCGAACAGCTCGTAGCGGTCGACCGCCCGGCAGAAGTTCTCCCAGAACTCGCGCTCCGACGCCTGGAGGAGGACGTGGCGGCCGTCGGAGGCCTCGTAGAACTGGTAGCGGACGCCGTCGCGCATCCCGGCGGTGCCCGGGGCGCGGCGCTCGTAGTCGTCGGACGCGTTGCCGGTGACCTCGTCTTCCGGGCGCTCGTAGGCCTTCCAGGTCTCGCTGCGCAGCCAGTCCATGGCGGCGGCGGCGTCGCTCTGGGCGATCTCGAGCCGGGCCCCGTGGCCGGTGGCCCGGGCCTGGATGACCCCGGCCAGGACGCCCAGCGCACCGAACAGCGGACCGGCGTGGATGCCCATCGACGGGTGTTCGGGGATGGCGGCGAACCCGTCCTCGGTGGTCTCGGGGTTCACCAGGCCGGCCCACACGTCGTAGGCCACCCCGTGGCTCGGAAGGTTGGCGTAGGGCCCGGTCATGCCGTAGCCCGAGATGGTGCAGAACACGATGCGGGGGTTGACCTCGCGGAGCTGGTCGTAGCCGAGGCCGCGCCGCTCCAGGCCGCCGGGGCGCATCGCCTCGATCACCACGTCGGCGTCCTTCACCAGGTCGAGGTAGGTCTGGACGCCCTCGTCGGTGCGGAGGTCGAGCACGATCGAGCGCTTGCCCCGGTTGACGTGGAGGTGCATCAGCGAGACGCCCTCCACGATGGGCCAGGTCATCTGGCGGATGTAGTCGCCCGAGGGGGTCTCGACCTTGATGACCTCGGCGCCCAGGTCGGCCAGCGCGGTGGTGATGGCGGCCGGACCGAGCATCGAGCTCTCGATGATGCGGACCCCGGCCAGGGGACCGGCGGCGTTCTCGGCAGGAGCGGTCATGGTGCGAGGCCTCGGGGGTTCGTCGATGGTGCGGGTCCGATGGTGTGCGGGCCGGCGGGCCCATGGCGCCAGAGAACCTGACGGACCGTCAGATTAGCCAACCGGAAGGACCGGCCACCTCCCACCTCCTACCTCCCATCGAAACCGACCGAAGTACTTCTCGTTGCAGGAGTGGTCGAACACCAGCCACCTCTGCAACGAGACGCATCTCATGCCTGATCGAAGTACTTCTCGTTGCAGGAGTGGTCGAAGCGCAGCCACTTCTGCAACGAGAACTCATCGGCAGACGGCGCACTCGGAACCGGACCGTGTATCTTGAAAACGAGAACAGGTTCTAGTTCTGCCCGGGTCGTCGAGGGGACGACGCTCAGGTCCCGATCGACGCAAGGGGAAGCACCATGTCCGC
>JAAZBK010000068.1 GCA_012513855.1 Acidimicrobiales bacterium | reverse complement strand
TGGGCGCCCGTCCGCTGCGTCGGGCGATCCAGCGCCTGGTCGAGGATCCGCTGTCGGAGCGGCTGCTCTACAAGCAGTTCCGCTCCGGCGAGCTGGTCATCGTCGACGCCGAGCTCGATCCCGAGACCGACGAGACGGTCATGACCTTCCGCTCGGTCGAGGGCTTCGAGGTGCCGTCGGCGTCGTCCGACTCCGAGTCGACCGACTCCGAGGCCGAACTGGCCGAGGCCGGCCCGCCCACCGAGTAGCGAGCCGGCCACCGCGTAGCCGGCCGACCCGGAAGCGCACCAGGTTCCAGACGGAGGCCGGGCCCCAGGCCCGGCCTCCGTCGCGCCCCCGGGCGTCCGTGACGCCAGGCCTGCGACGCATCGCAGGTGGCCCCACCCGCCGATGGCCGGCTCGCGGGCAAACGGTGGCCATGTCGCCCACTTTTTGCCCGCGGGCGGATCGAGTGGCAGAGGCGCGGGCAGAAGGTGGACATGATGGCGACGTTTTGCCCGCGGACGTGGGTCGACCCGGCATGACATGAAGAGGGGCGGGGTGCACTGTCATACCCCCGGTCGACAATGGGCGGCATGCGAAATACCGACTTCGACCGTGAGATCGCCGTCTTCGCCCGCCGGCAGCACGGCGTCTTCCACACCCGTCAGGCTCGCACCGTCGGCGGCTCCGCCGCGATCCTGCGCAACCGGGCTGCCAACGGAGCGATCCTCCAGATGGCCCCGAAGGTGTGGGCGGTGGCCGGTCACCCAGCCACGTGGAGGCGGCAGTACAAGGCCGCCGAGTTGTCGGTGACCGGAGGGACCCTCGCCGACCAATCGGCTGGGCTGGTGCACGGCCTCGAAGGGTCCAGGATCGTGCGACCGAAGCTCGTCATCACCTCCGAGGTGAACCGTCGGAGCCCGCTGGCCGACGTCAGGCGCGCGTCGGATGTCGATGTCACCACGGTCGAGGGGATCCGCGTCACCACCGTCGCCCAGACCCTGTTCGACCTGCTCAGGTGCTGTGAGATCACCACGGTTGAGCGGGCGCTCGACGGTGCGCTGATCGGCGGCTCGGTCACGGTGGCCGAACTCGTCGACCTCGGCGAGCGCGTGGGCAGGCTTCGTCCGCGCCATCTGGTGACCTGGCGCGCCCTGATGGAGGAACGCTCCGATCAGGCCGTCGCGGTGGCCGACAGCGTGCTCGAGCTGGCGCTCCATCGAGCGTTGCGGCCGCTGTCGCAGAAGGTCCACCTGGAGTACCAGTGGACACCACCGTGGTGGAAGGCTCGTCGCCGGCGGGTAGACGCCTACATCCCGGAGTGGCGGCTAATCATCGAGGCCGACGGCCGACGGTGGCACACCAGGGTCGCCGACTTCGAGCGGGATCGTTCACGCGACAACACCGCCGCGGCGCACGGCCACCGGGTGCTTCGGTTCACCCACGCCTGCCTGACCGAGCGGTCGACGGATGTCGTTGCTCTGGTCTCGGAGGCCGGGGCCTGCACCGAAGCTACGTTGCGCCGGGCAGTCTGAAGCACGTCGCCAGCGGTCCGAAGCCCCCTCACCGGGTGGCGATCCACCGCCAGGGAGACGCCGGAGCCCGCCCCACCTCTCGCCGCCGATGTCGCGGCGCGGCACAACCCTGGGGGTCGGGTCGCGGGCAAACGGTGTGCGCGGTGGCCACGTCTTGCCCGCGGTCGAGGTCGGAGGTCGCGGGCAGAAGGTGGTCGTGTGGCCCAGGTTTTGCCCGCGGGTTGAGCTGGGCTGGGGGTCGCGGGCAGAAGGTGGACATGATGGCGACGTTTTGCCCGCGGACGATCGGGGTGTGGGGGGCGGGCGGGTCGCGGGGGTGTTGGGTCAGCCGGTGCCTCGGAGGGCGTCGAGGGCCTTGAGCTGGCGCTTCAGCGCTATGCGGCGGTACGACGTCTCCACCAGTTCGGCCACCTCGTCCCAGTCGACGGGAGCCGCCTCGAAGTCGAGGGTGAGCCAACCGGACG
>JAAZBK010000449.1 GCA_012513855.1 Acidimicrobiales bacterium | reverse complement strand
GCTCGCCGACCAGGAACACGAACACGGCACCGAGGCCCAGCAGGTGGGCGACCTCTACGCCAGCTTCATGGACGAGGCCCACATCGACCAGCGCGACGCAGCCCCGCTCGCCGACGACCTGGCGGCGGTCGACGCGGTCGACGGCATCCCCGCCCTCACCCGGCTGCTCGGCCAGTTCGCCCGCACCGGGGCGGCCGGCGGCTTCGGCCTGGCGGTGTTCGCCGACGCCGGCCAATCGGACCGCTACGGCATCTACGTCGCCCAGGCCGGCCTCGGACTGCCCGACGAGGCGTACTACCGCGAGGAGTCGTTCGCCCAAGTGCGCGAGGCCTACGTCGGTCACGTCGCCCGCATGCTCGTGCTCTCGGGTCTGCCCGAGGCCGAAGCCGACGATGCCGCCCAGCGGGTCATGGCGCTGGAGACCCGGCTCGCCTCGCACCACTGGGACCAGGTGAAGGACCGCGACGCCCACGCCACCTACAACCCCACCGACCGCGCCGGGCTTGAGGAGCTGTCACCGGGCTTCGACTGGACCGCCTACCTGGAGGGGCTCGACGCCCGCCCCGACCTGCTCGATGCGGTGATCGTGCGGGAGCCGTCCTACGTCACCGGCTTCGCGGAGACCCTCGCGGAGGTCCCGGTCGACGACTGGAAGCTCTGGCTCCGCTGGCACGTCACCCACGACGCCGCCCCCCTGCTGAGCAGCCGCTTCGTCGAGGAGAACTTCTCCTTCTACGGCCGCACCCTCACGGGCGCTCCCGAGCTGCGGGCCCGCTGGAAGCGTGGCGTCGGCGCGGTGGAAGGTGCCCTCGCCGAAGCCCTGGGCAAGCTCTACGTGGCCGAGCACTTCCCGCCCGCCGCCAAAGCCCAGATGCTCGACCTGGTCGACAACCTGATCGAGGCCTACCGCCAGTCGATCTCGTCCCTGCCGTGGATGACAGATGAGACCAAGGCCAAGGCGCTGGAGAAGCTGGAGAAGTTCAAGCCCAAGGTCGGCTACCCCGACAAGTGGCGCGACTACTCGTCGCTGGTGATCGAGCCGGGCGACCTGGTGGGGAACCTGCGCCGGGCCGCTTCGTTCGAGACCGACCGCGACCTGGGCCGGGTAGGCCAGCCGGTCGACCCCGACGAGTGGTTCATGAGCCCCCAGACGGTGAACGCCTACTACAACCCGCTCATGAACGAGATCGTGTTCCCCGCCGCGATCCTCCAACCGCCGTTCTTCGATCCGGAGGCCGACGACGCCGTCAACTACGGCGCCATCGGTGCGGTGATCGGTCACGAGATCGGCCACGGCTTCGACGACCAGGGTTCGCGCTTCGACGGCGACGGCAACCTCAACGACTGGTGGACCGACGACGATCGCTCCGCCTTCGAGGAGCGCACCACCGAGCTGATCCGCCAGTACGACGCCCTCGAACCCCGCCAAGCCCCCGGTCACAACGTCAACGGCGCCTTCACCGTGGGCGAGAACATCGGCGACCTCGGCGGTCTCGCCATCGCCTACAAGGCCTACGAGATCTCGCTGGGCGACGATGAACCACCGGTGGTCGACGGCCTCACCGGCCGCCAACGGTTCTTCTGGGCGTGGGCCCAGGCGTGGCGCACCAAGTCGCGCGACGAGGAGGTGGTGCGGCTCCTGTCGATCGACCCGCACTCGCCGCCCGAGTTCCGCTGCAACGCGGTGGTCCGCAACATCGACGCCTTCCACGAGG
>JAAZBK010000448.1 GCA_012513855.1 Acidimicrobiales bacterium | reverse complement strand
CGCGACGCGTACGAGGATGCCTACGCCGCAGTCGAGTGGATCGAGGGCCACGCCTCCGAGTTCGGCATCGACACGCGGGCGATCCTCGTCGGCGGTTACTCCGCTGGTGGCGTGCTCTCGTGGAACCTGTCGTACCCCGAGGATCCCACCCGGCCTCGCTCCGGCATCGCCGGGGCAGCACCGATAGCCGGCATCCCGTTCAGCGGTCCCGGTCCCGGTAGCCCGCCGGTGATCGGCTTCCACGCCGTCGACGACCCCACGGTGCCCATCGGCCAGGCCAGGAACCAGTGCGCCGCGGCGGTGGTCATGGCGCTGGTGTGCGAGTGGATCGAGTACCCCGACGGCGGCCACGGCATCGTGAGCAGCCGGCGTCGCGACATCATCGAGCGCAGCCACGTCTTCTTCTACGAGCAGGTCCTGGCAGCACTGGGCTACGCGACGGGTGTGGACCCCGAACCTCCGCGGCCGGCACCGACGGTCCCGGAATGGGTGGGTCCGATCCGACCGCAGACGACGGCCCCGGTTCCCACGACGTCGGTTCCCGCGACGACGACGTCGGTTCCCACCACATCGGTTCCCACGACGTCGACGTCGGTTCCCACCGCACCGACCTCGGTTCCGACGACCTCGACCACCACGTCGGTACCAGCAGTCCCGTCGAACCCGGGCGACGAACCGGGTCAGGCCCGGCCCGCCGAGACCGTGGCCGGACGGCCGTCCTACGCAGGGTGATTCAGAAGCCGGTGCCGTGGAAGAAGTGGACGATGGTGGGCTCCAGCGCCACGAAGCCGCGGTGGGCTTCGCTCTGGACCACCTCGAAGGAGGCGTCGTCGTCGGAACGGTCGAACACCTGACCACCCGCTCGGTTGGTGATCACGACCGACACCGAGAACTGGCCGTCGAGCAACGGGATCCGCGGTAGGTCGAAGCAGACCGCACCCACGCCGTTCACCGTGACGATCGGCTGTTCCAAGGTCTCGGTGTCGGTGGCGTAGACGATGTTCTGCAGCGCATCGCGGATCTCCAGGGTGAAGGCAACGTCGGGGATCCGCTGGGGGGAGACGTAGTCGACCCGGATGCGCAGGGGATCGTTGGGCTTCAGGTAGCGGGCACCGGCGGTGGGGTACTCGCAGGCGACCGCGGTGATGGTGACCGGCTTGTCGGGCGCAGCCTCGCGGGCGATGGTGGCCTGGGACTCCGACTCCAGCGGCGGACCGGACCACTCGGTGCCCTCCACCGCTGCGAGGACCGGCTGGGGCTCGGCCGGGACCGGCGCCTCGGCGTCCAGATCGGGTCCGGCGATGCCTCGCTTGGCCAGCGTCTCGCGCAGCACCCGGATGGCCTCACCGGGTTCGGCCACCTCGACCAGCTGGCCGTGGTCGAGCACGGCGGCGCGATCGGCGATCTGGCGCACCAGGTCGGCCGCGTGCGACACGAGCAGGATCGTTCGTCCGTCGGACTGGAGCTTCTTGACCCGCTCGATGCACTTGCGCTGGAAGGCCTCGTCGCCCACCGCCAGGACCTCGTCGACCAGCAGGATCTCGGGCTCGACGTTGATGGCCACCGCGAACCCGAGACGGGCGTACATCCCCGACGAGTAGTGCTTGACCTGGTTGTCGATGAACTCCGACAGCTCGGCGAAGTCGACGATGTCGTCGAAGATCTGGTCGATCTGGGTCCTGGAGAAGCCCAGGATCGACCCGTTCAGATAGATGTTCTCCCGGCCGGTGAGGTCGGGGTGGAACCCGGCGCCCAGCTCGAGCAGAGCGGCCAGGCGCCCTCGGGCCACGATGCGTCCGGAGGTGGGGCGCAGGGTCCCGGCCACGCACTTGAGAAGCGTGGACTTGCCCGACCCGTTGTGGCCGAGGAGCGCGAAGGTCTCGCCCTCGGCCACCTCGAACGAAACGTCGTCGAGCGCCTTGAAGACCTCGTGGGGGTTGCGGCCGATGCGGATCATCCGCTCCTTGGCCGACTGCGACTTCTCCTTGTAGATCTTGAACGCCTTGGTGACGTTCTCGACCGTGATGGCGGGTTGGGCCATCAGTTCTCCCCACCCATCAGATCTCCTCGGCGAAGTTGTCTTCGAGCCGGCTGAACACCACCAGCGCCCCGTAGAGCAGCACCAGCGACACCAGACCGGTCACGGCCAGGTGCGACAGGTACCAGCCCATGCCGTGCGGTGGCAGGGCCAGGGTCACCGGATCGGCGAGCTGTTCGGGTGTGGGGTCGGCCGGGTTGTAGAGGAACCGCTGGAACGTGACCACCACGGTGAGCACCGGGTTCAACGCCGCGATGAGCTCACCATTGCTGCCGAAGCGGTCGTTGAGCTTGGCTGCCACCATGCCGTAGGGGTAGGCGACGGCCGACATCCAGAACCATGCGAGCAGAACGACCTCGAGCAGGTGCTGGGTGTCGCGGAGGTAGACGTTGATGGCGCTCAGCGCGATGCCGAGGGCGGTGGAGAAGACGACCAGCACCACCATGGCCAGCAGGAACACCGGGATGTAGGACAGATCCGGCATGCGCTGGAACACCAGCAGAGCACCCAGCAGCACGAGGCTCTGGAGCAGGAAGTGGACCATCGACGCCAGGATCGATGCGATCACCAGGGACTCCCTCGGGAACCACACCTTGGTGACGAGTTGGGCGTTGGCCACTATCGACGACGTTCCGGCCGAGACCCCGGTGTTGAACAGGTTCCAGGCGAGCAGGCCCGAGAGGAAGAAGATGCCGTAGTAGGGGACCCCGACGTCCATGATCTCGCCGAACACCCACGAGAACACCACCAGGTACATCAGCGGGTTCAACAGCGACCAGGCGAAGCCGAGGATGCTGTTCTTGTACTTGACCTTCAGCTCCTTGCGGGTGAGGTTGCCCACCAGCTCCCGGTACTGCCACAGGTGGCGGACCCGCTCGAACGGGCTGGGCCGCTTCGACACCTCCATGGCCGGTGAGAGATCGGCCTGGTCGGGGCGCAGACCTCCGGATCGAGGTGCTGAAACTTCTGGGATCGTGTCGACCACGGACAATCTCGGGCTCGTCGAACAGGGCCGGGCAAGGTTACCGGGGCCACCGGCGGTAGTGACCACCGAGCCACCCGTTCACCAGCGGCCGGAGAGCGTCGGCTGAATGGGGGTGCCGTCGGGTCGGGTGACTTGGAGGCCGGTGGGGGTGATGAGTCCGGTGTAGTGGGCTCGGTGGAATCGTTTGTGGTGGTGGTTGCAGACGAGGGCGAGGTT
>JAAZBK010000447.1 GCA_012513855.1 Acidimicrobiales bacterium | reverse complement strand
GGAAGACGATCTGGGCACCCTTGCCGACGTTGGCGAACTTGTGGGTGACACCGACGTACATCCCCGGTTCGTCGAAGGTGAACTCGACGTAGCCACCTTGGGCCGGCTGCAGGTCCAGCGCCTGCGAGCCACCCTGGCGAGCATCGGGCTCCAGCAGCTTGGTGCCCTCCTTGAAGACCGTGTCGAAGATCGTGCCGACGATGTGGAACGAGCTGTTCTCGCTCGGCCCGTTGTCGATGACCCAGACCCGGATCCGCTCGTCGACCTCGGTCTCGATGGGAGCGTGGACGTACTGGTTGACGTAGCCGTTGAAGACCACGGCGTCCCACTCCTCGTTCTGCATCTTGGTCAGGTCACCCGGCTCGCCTTCGGGGCCGGTGTAGATCTCCGACTGGACGAAGACGAACTCCTTGTCGACCGGGGCCAGGTCGGGCGGGTCGATGATGAGGGCGCCGTGCATGCCGTTGCCGATGTGGTGCAGCGTGGGAGCGGTACCGCAGTGGTACATGAACGCCCCGGCGTACTTGGCCTCGAACTGGTACACCAGGCTCTCACCGGGCTGGATGGTGCGCATCTCGTCGTTCATCGCCACCTTCGAGGCGTGGAAGTCCAACGAGTGACCCATCGTGCCGTTGTTGGTGAGGGTGACGGTGAAGATGTCGCCGACCTTGCCCCGCATGATCGGGCCGGGGAACTGCTCGTTGAAGGTCCAGATCTCCTGGGTGACCCCGGGTGCGACCTCGAGGACCGTCTCCTCCATGCTCAGGGCGATCTCGTGGTTGGTGCCGCCGGGGGCCGGCTGCAGGACCGGGTCGAACGGGACCCAGTCGGGACCGGGCGCCGCGTTGAAGTCGATCTCCGCGAAGTTGCCGGTGGCGGTCTCGGTGCCCGTGGTGGCGCCGTGGTCGTCGTGCGCCCCCGCATCGCCGCCCGTCACCGTGATGTCGGCCTCCATGCCGGCTTCGCGGTGCCCGGCGACGCTGCACCAGGCCTGCATGCTCGAGTCGATCCCCTCGACCACCAGGGTCTCGGTGGCTCCGGGATCCATCATCGACGTCGCTCCGAGCTCGCCGACCACGAAGTCGTGGGGCATCGCGCCGGCGTTGGTCACCTCGAAGGTGACCGTGGCCCCCGCGGGGACCTCGATCGCCGCCGGGTTGATGTAGAGGTCGCCCAACTCCACTTCGACCGTCACCGCTCCACCGCTGGCACCTCCGCCGCCGCCGCTGTCGCGGTCGGCGATCGCGATGCCGACGGCCACGATGGTGCCGATCAGGCTGAACGCAGCCAGCGTGGCCACGACGATCAACCAGTTGTCGCGCTTGGCCTGGGCCGTGGGCGGCGAGCCTGTCCGCTCCAGGTCACGGGGTGCATCAATCACCGTAGTCATCGTCCTGAACCTCCTTGTTCAGCCATTCACTAGAAATATCGGCCATCCGCCGGAGGGAACCCAGGGACCAACGTCCCGGTTCCGTGTGACCTTGGTGACTTCGTGGATACGGTCGGAGCATGGGAGACATCGCCAGCGCCGATGGCGCGCCTCAACCCGCCGGCACCTACCTGATCGAGGGTGGTTCCTTCGAGCGCGACACCCACTACATCGAGGACCGCATCACCGTCGACGGGCGCGACGGCTGGCCGGTCGAGCCCGGCCGCTACCGCCTGGTAGCGGCGCGTGCGTGTCCGTGGGCGAACCGGACGATCATCGTCCGGCGTCTCCTCGGTCTCGAGGAGGTGATCTCGATGGGGCTGTGCGGGCCGGTCCACGACCCGAACAGCTGGACGTTCGACCTCGACCCCGGTGGCGTCGATCCGGTGCTCGGCATCCCGCGCTTGAAGGACGCCTACGAGAAG
>JAAZBK010000446.1 GCA_012513855.1 Acidimicrobiales bacterium | reverse complement strand
TCACCCTCCGTGGTGACCATGGTCACATCAGAAACGACCGTACGGCCCCCGACCACAGCCCACAGGTGCGACAGCGCGAGGCCGGCACCGATGCAGCACATCACGTCGAACGGGCCCCGCAGCCGTGGTGGGGCCACCAGCAGCAGCGACAGGACGGTGAACTGGGCCGTGAGCAGCGCGGTGACCTGGATCAGCCGATGGCGACGGTGAGTCACGATCCCGGTCACGCCGATGATCGTGACCACCCAGAAGAGGGGGAGCGTGGCCCGACGAAAGCCCATGTGGCGTCCGTCGCTGACCTCCGGGTAGGTGTTCAGGCTCGGTGCCAGCTCGAAGTAGCCGCCGACGTTCTCCCACAGCACGTCCCCGAC
The DNA here is from genome assembly GCA_012513855.1 of Acidimicrobiales bacterium. Taxonomy (GTDB): domain Bacteria; phylum Actinomycetota; class Acidimicrobiia; order Acidimicrobiales; family Iamiaceae; genus Aquihabitans. The sequence goes on along the minus strand of JAAZBK010000446.1, from coordinate 1,942 downwards.
GTATCCGGGGTTGGCCTTCACCGCCTCGATGGCCTCGTCCATGAGCATGTCGTTCCACTCGGCCTCGTCGAAGCGAGCCAGGATGTGGTGGTCATCGTGGTACTCGGGCGCCTCGGTCGGATCGATGAAGTGGCCCACTCGCTGGGCGGGAAGGCCGTAGACGGCGGACATGGTGAACCCGTCGGACGTGGTGCTCTTCCAGGTCCCGACCTGGATCTGGTTGCGGACCAGCCACGGAACGAGAACGAGGCCCGCCACCGCGGCCAGACCGAGCCCCCGTCGCCAGCCGATGGTCCGCGCCGCCCAGACCGCCAGGACGGCGATCGCCAGGTAGGCGTTGGGGCGGGTGAGGAGCAACAGCCCCCCGGCCAGGCCAGCCGCCACCCATCGCTCGTCGTCGACCAGGAGCAGGGCGGCGAGGACCAGCCCGAGGCCCAGCGGCTCCGTGAGGGTGACGGTGTCGTTGGCGAGCAGCGGCGGGTAGACGGCCACCAGGGCGGTGGCGATCACACCGGCGCGCCTGCCCCCCACGCGTGCCGCCAGCACCCCCGCCAGCACTGCGGTTCCGCTGCCGATCACCGCCTGTAGCAGCCGGGCAGGCCACAGGGCGTCCCCCGCGAGCCAGGCGCCCGGCGCGAGCAGCGCCGGGTAGAGCGGAGGGCGGAAGGCGGTGGGGTGAACCTCCAGCTGGGGGTACTGCAGCGAGAAGCCGCGGCCGCCGGCGAGGTTCCTCGCCAGCTGCACGTACTGGTCGGCGTCGCTGTCGGGGATCCATCCGGGGTGGACGAAGGCCCAGTAGAGGAGCCTCACCGCCAGGGCGCCGCAGAACAGCGGCAGCCACCGCCGGCCCCGGCCGCTCCAGCTCGACCCCGCCAGGGGTTGCGCGCCCATGCGCCCGTTCTAGCCATTCCGGCGGTGGGCCGTCCGAGATCGCGGGGCGAACAGGTGCCGTGAACGCAAGATCCCGTCCTCAGAGGACGGGATCTGCACCTTGCTCACACTTTTTGGTCGGGGTGGCGGGATTTGAACCCACGACCTCTGCGTCCCGAACGCAGCGCTCTACCAAGCTGAGCCACACCCCGGTGATGTGCGGACGGCCACCGTAGCCCGTAGGCGATTCAGCCGGAAACCGACATCGGACCCACGTGGTCGGCGGACCGGTGGGTTCAGGGACCCTTGACCTCCGAGGCCCGCTCGGCGGCTTCGTCCGCGCCCGGTTCGGTGGCCGGATCGGCCAGCTGATCGCCGTCGGCCGTGACGTCGTCGGCGGTCGGATCGGACTCCTGGGCGTCGGCTTCGGCCTCCTCGGCGGCCAGCCCGTCGTCGATCTCGTCGATCTCGCCCTGGATGACGGGCCCGCCCGGCTCGGGCTTCCACTCATCGCCGTCGAGGAGGGCGGTGGCCGCCCGGCGGAGGTCGAAGGGGTTGATCGGCTTCACCAGCCAGCCGTCGGCCTCGGAACGCTTTGCGAGGAAGGCATCGACGTCGCGGTCGAGCAGCATCAGGACGGGGACGCGCTCGATCAGGTCGACGCTCTCGTCGAGCCGCAGCTCCATGCAGGCGGCCATCCCGCCCATGTTGCCGATCTGGAGGTCGAGCACCACCAGATCGATCCCGCCGCCCTGGACGGTGGGGCGGACCTCGACGCCCCGTTTGATGCGGACCACGTCGATGTCGTCGCCGCCGAGAGCGGCGTCGACCTCTTCGTGGATCCAATCGGCATCGGTGGCGAGAAGGACGCGTGGCACGGCAAGGCAGGCTAGTGCCGCGGCCGCCGTGCTCCGAAAGGGTGGAGCAGTCCGGCGCAGTGTGACTCCTGTCATGCCAAAAGCCTCACCGTCAGACCGGTTCGGTACCATCGCCTGACCTGTTCGCCACGAAGGAGCGTTTCGTTGCTCGAGATCGAAGTCGACGACACCGGCCCAGTTGCCCTGTGTCGCCC
>JAAZBK010000067.1 GCA_012513855.1 Acidimicrobiales bacterium | reverse complement strand
GAGTACCGCGACATCCTCCGAGACGTCGCCGCGTCCACCACCTGGCGCGACCGCCTCTCGTTCACCCTTCGAGGCCCGGGCTGGGCCTACGAGCGCCACCGCGAGGGAGGCGGGGCGGCGGCGTCGCTCTCCCCTGCCGCCTGACCGGCCGATCACACCGCCGGCGAGGCCGGTCCCTCGGTCGTAGTGTTCAGGCCATGACCGAACCTCAGGGCGAGTACGAACCGAGCGCGTGGGACTGGGTGTCCGACCAGGTCGCCACCTACGAGCGCACCGACGGGGCCGAGGGCAACACCCTCCAGGGAACCGACTACCCGATCATCGTGGTGACCATGAAGGGTGCACGAACGGGCAAGGTCCGCAAGATCGGCCTCATGCGGGTGGAGCACGAGGGCCAGTACGCCCTGGTGGCGTCGAAGGGCGGGATGCCCCACAACCCCGGCTGGTACAACAACCTGACCACCCACCCCGACGACGTCAGCATCCAGGACGGCGCCGAACGATTCCGGGTCGACGTCCGTGAGGTCGACGGCGACGAGCGCCAGACGTGGTGGGACCGCTCCGTGGCCGCCTACCCCGACTACGAGACCTACAAGAACAACACCGACCGGGTGATCCCGGTGCTGGTGGCCACACGGGCCTGAAGGCCGGCACGCCGCCCCGGACCGGGCGGAAGGAGCCCGGTCCGGCAGAGCCAGAGCTCGTCCTCAGGCCGACGCCTCCACCACCATCCCGGACTCCACCATGAGCCGGCGACCGATCTGGACGCTGTCGAGGAAGGTCCGGTCGTGGGTGACCACCAACAGGGTGCCCACGTAGCGTTCGAGGGCCTGCTCCAACTGCTCGATCGCGTCGAGGTCGAGGTGGTTGGTGGGTTCGTCCAGGACCAGGAGGTTCACTCCCTCGGCCATGAAGAGCGCCAGGTTGGCCCGCGTCCGCTCCCCCGGCGAGAGCTCGCGGCTCGCCCGCAGCACGTGTTCGCTGCCCAGGCCGAACTTGGCCAGGAGCGAGCGGACCTCGTTCACGGCCAGCCCGGTGATCCCCTGGACCACCTCGGCTGCTGTGTCGTCCCCCGAGAAGCGATCGCGACGCTGACCGAGCTCTCCCACGACCACGCCGGGCCCCAGGTGGGTGGAGCCGGCGACGAGCTCGTTCCGGCCGAGGATCGTCTCCAGCAACGTGGTCTTCCCCGCACCGTTGGGTCCCACGATCGCAACCCGCTCCGACCACCCCAGTTCGAGGTCGACGGGGCCGAGGCGGAAGTCACCGCGCTGCACCACCGCTCCGTCGAGAGCGGCGACCACGTCGCCGCTCCGCTCGGCGGTGCCGATCTCGAACCGCAGCTCCCACCCCTCCCAGGGCTTGTCGACCTTCTCCAGTCGCTCCGCGGCGCGCTCGGTGGCCCGGGCCTTGGACGCCAGCTTCTCCGAGGAGGCCTTGGCGCGGTGGCGGATGAACTTGTCGGTCTCTCCCGAGCGCTTGGCCTTGCCGATCCCCTTCGACGACCACTCGCGCTGGGACTGGGCTCGAGCGGCCAGCTCTCCCCGCTGGGCCCGGTAGGTCTCGAACGCCTCCTCCGCGTGGCGGCGAGCCGTGGCCTTGTCGGCGAGATATGCCTGCCAGCCGCCTCCGTAGAGGGTGCCGGTGTGGTCGTGCTCGACGAGGTCCAAGACGTGGGTGACCGTCCGCTCGAGGAAGGCCCGGTCGTGGCTCACCACCACGGTGGCCGCCCTCAGCTGGGAGATGAAGGCTTCCAGGCGGGCCAGCCCGTCGAAGTCGAGGTCGTTGGTGGGCTCGTCGAGCAGGAAGACGTCGAACCTCGACAGCAGGGTGGCCGCGAGGGACACCCGGGCGGCCTGCCCTCCCGACAGCGTGGCGGTGGCCTGACGGGCCACGGCTCCGTCCAGGCCCAGTTCGGCGAGCACCTCGCCCGTGCGCGCCTCGATGTCGGGGCCACCCAGGTGCAGCCAGCGGTCGAGCGCAGAGCTGTAGCGGTCGTCGGCTCCTTCGACCTCCTCCGAGAGCGCGACGGTGGCCGCGTCGAGCTCAGCGGTGGCCGCGGCCACACCCGTGCGACGGGCCACGAACTCCGCCACCGACTCCTCGCCGCGGCGATCGGGCTCCTGGGGCAGCAGACCGACCGCGGCATCGGGCGGAGCCGACGCCACGCTTCCCCGGTCTGGCACCAGGTCGCCGGCCAGCACCCTCAGCAGCGTCGACTTGCCGGTGCCGTTGGGACCCACGACGCCGACCTTCTGCCCGGGGGCGACCGTGAGGTCGATGCTGTTCAGGACCAGCTTCGGACCGAAGGAGAACGAGACCTCGCGGGCGTGGATCGATGCCATGTCGACCCAAGTGTCATCAACGGCGCTCTACCGACCAAGCGCGTTCCCCGGCATCGCGGGAACTAGCGGCCTCAACGGCCGAAGAAGCGACGCTTCTCCTTCGGCTTGGTGACCGGGCCGGTGGGCGGCCACGACACCGGCTGCGCGGCCATGGACAGCCAGTTGTCGGAGGCCCCGAAGCCGGTTCGCTTCTCCAGCAGCGCCCAGAGCGTGTCCTCGTCGAGCACCAGTACGCCGTACTCCTCTGGCGTGGCGATG
>JAAZBK010000445.1 GCA_012513855.1 Acidimicrobiales bacterium | reverse complement strand
TCGATGCCCAGCGCGATCAGCCAGCCGCCGCCCAGCGCCACCGCTCCGAAGAAGGCGTCGAGCCAGTAGTGGTTGCCGGTGACCAGGATGCAGAAGAGGGTGGCGGCGGGGTAGAGGAACACCCACCAGTGCCGCTTGGCCACGTCGGTGCTGCGGTTCAGGGCCCGCAGCACCAGCAGCGCGGTGACGGCGCACCACATGGACCACCCGAAGTGGAGGCTGGGCATGGCGGCGTACTGGTTGGAGACGATCGCCGCTCCGCCATCTCCGAACTTCCAGATCCCTCCCCACACGTCGAGGGTGTCGACGATGCCGTATCCGTGGCAACCGGGTTCCAGCCCGGCGCACGCGCCGTACTCCGAAGCGTCGTCGAGGAGGCGGGGCGGCATCAGGGTGTAGGCGGCGAAGCCGACCAGCGCGAGCAGGGTGGTGCCGGCGAGGGCGGTGCGCGCGAACTGGTACACCCGCGGCGCCTTCACGAAGGCGAAGAGGAGGATGCCGATGGTGACCGCGAAGTGGGCGGTGCCGTAGAAGATGTTCCAGCCCCGGATGAAGCCGTGGTTGGGCAGGTCGAGGTACCACTGCTGGAGAGACGGTTCGAACCAGAGGCCGAGGGTGTCCTCCACCCGGATCACGCCGCGAGCGTGGCGGAACGCGATGGTCCGCGACTCGGAACCGGCGCCGAAGGTGCTGCGGACCATCGAGTACAAGCCGTAGAAGATCAGCACCAGGACCAGCTCGCGCCACCACCTGAGGACCGGCTCGGGCCGGCTGTGGGTCGGTTTCGTCATGCGGCCGCGGGAGCGGTCGTCTTCTGACCGATGGCGAAGGCCGGGGCGCCGAACAGGCTGACCAGCAGGTTCAGCACGTAGAGCAGGAGCCCGAGGGCGATGGCCTGGGAACGAGGCACGCCGAGCGGGTGCAGGAAGAGGGCGAAGAGGCCCTCTCTGACCCCGAGCCCGGAGATCGAGATGGGCAGGACCTGGGCGATGAGCACGGCGGGCACGAAGGCGAGGAGGGCGGTGGGTCCCACGCCTGCTGGCAGACCGAGGGCTCGGGCGGCCATCAGGGCCGCGGCGATGAGGATCAACTGGTACGCGAAGCCGGTGGCCAGGATCCGGGCGGTGGCGCCGGGGTGGTGGGCGAGGCGTTGGATGCCGAAGCGGACCGCGCTGGTGAAACGTCGCCAGCCCTCGTTGTGCTCGAGCCGGCTCTCGATGCCGCGCCCGGGGCGGGCGGTTAGGACGAGGACGACGGTGAGCAGCAGGAGGGTTCCGGCGGCGGTGGCGAAGGCGATGGCCGACGCCCTGCCGAGCTCTCTCAGCCCGGGGTTGACCAGCAGCCCGGTGAGCGTGATGACCGGGAGGACCACCCAGCCGGTGAGCCGTTCGAGGACCACCGACGCGAAGGTGGTGGGCGTCTCGCCGTTCTCCCTGCTCAGGCGGGACACCCGCAGGGCATCGCCGCCGATGGTGCTGGGCAGGACGTTGCCCATGAACTGTCCGGCGAGGTAGAGCGACAGCAGGCGCTTGAAGGGCGGGTGCTGGCCGAGCGCGGCGAGCACCGCGCCCCACCTCACCGCGGAGACCACCACGCCGATGAATGTGAGGGCAAAGGCCCCGATGAGCCAGGCGATGGTGCCGGTGGTGGGATCTGGGATCGCCTCGGACCAGTTCGCTCCGATCCGCGTCATGAGCACCCAGAGCAGGATCGCGCTGATGATGAGGCGGCCCACCAACACGAACTGGGGTCTCGAGAGGTGCACGGAGAACCTTGTGCGGTAGCGAACGGAGGGGGACCGCATCCTACCTGCCGTCCGTTCACCGGAGCGGCCGCTCTATCCTCGGTGAACCGCACCGTGGGTGGCGGCTCGACCGCACCCGCCCTTCGGAGGAGATCGATGACCGCACGCACCCGAACCACCAGCCGACCCAGGCTCCTGGCCGTCTCCTTGCTCGCCGCGCTCACCGTCTCGGGCGGCGCTGCGGCCTGCGGCGTGACGGTCGGCGACGACGTGGCGACGGTCAGCGGACCCACCGGAACCTCCGGGACCGATGCGACGTCTTCCACCACGTCCACCGTGGTCCTGGCCGAGGGCTCCTTCGAGGGCACCGGCGGAGCGGTGTTCCTTCGCGACGCGGCAGCGGCCACCGCCGAGGTCACGTCCCAGCGGATGGCCATGACCATGACCGTCGCCGGCCTGCCGGGCGTCGACGGCGTGTCGATGACCTACGAGGGAGCGTTCGACAACGAGACGCTCAGGGGTCACATCGTGGTCGACATGAGCGACTTCCTGGGCGGCTTCGGGGGTGAAGATCTCGGGAGCATGGAGATGGTGATCGACGGCGACACCATCTACGTGCGGTCCGAGCTGTTCTCGTCGCTGGCCGGTGGCAAGCCGTGGGTGCGGATGAGCGAGGACGGCCTGGCCGACGCCAGCGGCGGCGTGGGGATCCAGGGCGATCCGACCCGGTTCCTCGACTTCCTCGAGGGCGTCAGCGACGACCTGGAGGAGATCGGACGAGAGGACCAGCGAGGGGTGTCCACCACCCACGTGCGGGCCGACATCGACGTGGCGAAGCTCATGGATGACTCTTCCTCACAGGAGCGGGCCGAGCTCGAGGAGAGCCTCGAAGAGCTCGGTGGGCTCGGCGGCGTGTTCGAGTCGATCCCCGTCGACGTGTGGGTCGACGACGACGGCTACGTGCGCCGGCTGACCATGACGTTCGACGTCGGCGCAGGGCTCAGCTCCGACGAGAACTCATCGGGATCGGCGGTCACCATGGACATGGAGCTCTACGACTTCAACGAGCCGATCGAGGTTCCCGTCCCCGACCCGTCCGAGGTGGGTGAGCTCGAGTCGTTCTTCGGGTCGGGCTTCGAGTCGGGCGACTGAACCCTCCCCGCTCAGGGCCCGCGCCGGCTCTCCAGCCACCCGGGTAGTTCGCGGATCGACGCGAGGGTGGGCACGTCGCCGTTGTGCTGGGCGTGCTCGTGGGCCCAGGTGACGTGGTAGGGCACGTGCACGGCGTGGCCGCCCATCTCCAGCACCGGAAGCACGTCGGACCTCACCGAGTTGCCGACCATGCAGAAGCTCGGCGGGGCCACTCCCATGCTGGCGGCCACCTTCCGGTAGGTGTCGGGGTCCTTCTCCGACACGATCTCGATGCGCTCGAAGCGATCGGTCAGACCCGAGGCGAAGATCTTGTGCTGCTGGTGGTGCAGGTCGCCCTTGGTCACCACCACGAGGCGATAGCCGCGCTCGGCCAGCTCGGTCATCACGTCGTCGACGCCGTCGATGAGGTCGACCGGGTGGTCGAGCATGGTGCGGCCGGCTGCCAGCAGCTGTTCGATCTCTACGGTGCCGATGGCTCCGCCGGTGACCTCGATGGCGGCCTCGAGCATCGACAGGGTGAAGCCCTTGATGCCGTATCCGTAGCGGCCGAGGTTGCGGTGCTCGACCTCGAAAAGCGCTCGATCCACGTCGACGTCGTGGTCCACGTAGCGGCGGACCAGCTCGGTGAAGCGACGCTGGGTTCGCTCGAAGAACACCTCGGAGTGCCAGAGGGTGTCGTCGGCGTCGAGCGCTACGACCTCGATGCCGCCCGGCTCCGAGGGATCGTTCAGGAGCACCGCTCCTTGAACCGATCGCGGTCGACGATCACCCGGAGCACCTTCCCGGCCGCCACGAGCCCACGGTCGTCGTTGACCGACACCGAGAACACCACCCGGTGGCCCTCCACCTTGTCGACCTTCGCGTCGGCCGTGACGGTGTCTCCCACGGCGACGGGAGCGACGTGGTCGAGCTGCACGCGCATGCCCACGCTGGTCTCACGCTTGGGGATGTGATCGTCGATGGCGGCGATGGCGGCCTCTTCGCAGAGGGCGACGATGCGCGGGGTCGCCAGCACCGGAACATCACCGGATCTCGCCGCGATGGCGGTGTCGTCGTCGGTGACGGTCAGCTCGACGTGGCCGGTCAGTCCGGGTTCGAGGGGCACCTCGGTACCATAAGCCCCTCGTGACCCGCCTGGTCAATCCAGCCCGACGGGCGGTGGGTCGCACCCCTGAAGCCATTTCAGCGAGGTCTGAACGTGATCGAACCAGCCGTCGTCTCCCGCGCTCTCGGCGTCGCCCTGAAGACGGGCGGCGACTTCGCCGAGGTGTTCGTCGAGGACAAGCGCTCCTCGTCGGCCCGCTTGGACGACGGACGGATCGAGGAGCTCGGCTCCGGGCGCGACCGTGGTGCGGGGATCAGGGTGGTGGTGGGTGACACCACCGGCTTCGCCCACACGGCCGATCTCAGCGAGCAGGGGCTCACGGCCGCGGCTGAGGCAGCCGCGGCGGCGGCCCGCGGCGGTGGCGGCGGGGTGCGCACCGTCGACCTCACGCCGAGGGTGGTTTCGTCCCAGGTCGTGGGCACCCGGCCCGAGGAGGTGGGCAAGGCCACCAAGGTCGAGTTGCTGCGCCGGGCCGACGAGGTGGCGCGGGCGCAGGGTGGTGCCATCTCCCAGGTGTCGGCCTCCTACGGAGACAGCCGGCGGCGGATCCTGGTGGCCAACAGCGACGGCCTCCTCGCAGAGGACGATCAGACCCGCACCCTCTTCGTGGTGGGCGCGGTGGCATCGGGCGACGCAGGCATGCAGACCGGCCGCCGATCGGTGGGCCACACCATGGGCTTCGAGCTGTTCGACCGGTACCAGGTCGAGGACCTGGCGAGGGAGGCGGCCGACCAGGCGCTCACCAAGCTCGCGGCCCGGCCCGCTCCCAGCGGTTCTCTCCCGGTGGTGATCGGCAGGGGTGGAGGAGGCGTGCTCTTCCACGAAGCGTGCGGCCACGGGCTCGAGGCCGACCACATCCAGAAGAACGTGTCGGTCTTCGCCGGCCGGGTGGGGGAGCAGGTCGCGTCACCGCTGGTGACCCTGGTCGACGACGGCACCGTCGCCAACGAGTGGGGCACCTTCGCCATCGACGACGAGGGCACCGTCGCCCAGCGAAACGTGCTCATCGAGGACGGCGTCCTCACCGACTACATGTGGGACCGCCTACGAGCCCGCAAGGAGGGCAGGGACCTGTCGGGCAACGGTCGCCGCCAGAGCTACAAGCACCTGCCGATGGTCCGGATGACCAACACCTACCTGCTCAACGGAGCCGGGTCGGCCGACGACATCGTGGCCGACACCCCCAACGGGGTCTACGTCGCCCAACTGGGCGGGGGTCAGGTGAACACCGCCACCGGCGACTTCGTGTTCGGCATGACCGAGGCTTACCTGATCGAAGACGGTCGCATCACCGAACCGCTCCGCCAGGGCAACCTCATCGGCAACGGACCGAAGGTGCTGGAGCTGATCGACGCGGTCGCCGACGACTTCGAGTTCGGTCCGCCCGGTACCTGCGGCAAGGACGGCCAGGGCGTTCCGGTGGGCGACGGCGTTCCCACCCTGCGGGTCTCGGAGCTGACCATCGGCGGTACGGCTGCATGAGCGAGCTCCTGGAGATCGGCGACCGGTTGGTGGCCCAGGCCCGGGCCGACGAGCAGGTCGAGGTGGTGGTGGGCCGTTCCACGTCCACCGGCGTCAGGGTCTACGAGGGCGAGATCGAGCAGCTCTCCTCGGCGACCTCGGCCGGGGTCGGGGTGCGCGTGGTCGCTGGTGGCCGGCAGGGGTTCGCCTACGCCGGCAGCCTCGATCCCGACGTCATGGCCGACACCCTCGCCGAGGCGCGCGACAACGCCACCTTCGCGTCCCACGACGAGCACCTGGGGCTGGCGGAGCCCGACGGCGTGCCGGTGCCCGAGCTGGACCTCTACCGGGAGTCGCTCACCCAGGTCGCCACCGACGCCAAGGTCGACCTGGCGATCGCCCTGGAGAAGGCGGTCAAGGCTCAGGACCCGCGGATCAGCGCGGTCGAGTCGGCGAACTACGCCGACGGCTGGTCGGAGGGCGCGGTGATCACCTCCACCGGCATCCGAACCGTTGGCCGGGAGACCTCGTGCTACGTGTCGGCATCGTGCGTGGCATCCGACGGCGACGACACCCAGACCGGCTACGGCTTCTCGGTGGGCCGCACGATGGAGGACCTCGACCTGGAGTCGGCCGCCGCCGACGCCGGCCGCCGGGCCACGCGGTTGCTCGGCGCCACCAAGCCGTCGAGCGGTCGCTTCACCATCGTCTTGGACCCCTACGTCACCGCGCAGCTGCTTGGGATCATCGGTTCGACCCTCTCGGGGGAAGCGGTGCTGAAGGGCCGCTCGCTGTTCGCGGATCGGGTGGGGGAGTCGGTGGCCGCGGGTTCGCTCACGCTCATCGACGACGCCACCAACCCGCTCGCCTACAGCTCCAGCGAGACCGACGGCGAGGGCCTCGCATCGAGGCGCAACGTGTTGATCGACCAGGGCGTGCTCCAGGGCTTCGTGCACAACGCCTACACCGCCCGCCGGGCGGGAACCACCTCCACCGCCAACGCGGTCCGTGGGTTCTCCTCGACGCCGGGCGTGGGTTGCCGGGCGCTGTCGTTGGTGCCGGGCACTGCGTTGCAACCCGAGCTCCTGGCCGGCGTGGGCGAGGGGGTCCTGATCGCATCGGTCTCCGGCCTGCACTCCGGCGTCAACCCGGTGTCGGGCGACTTCTCCACCGGCGCTCAGGGCCTGCGGATCAGTGGCGGTGAGATCGCTGAGCCGTTGCGTGAGTTCACCATCGCGTCGACGCTGCAGAAGATGCTCGCCGAGGTCGACGCCGTCGGCGCCGACCTCGAGTGGCTGCCGATGCGGTCGGCCGGCGTGAGCCTCGTGGTGCGCGACGTCACCGTCTCGGGCTCCTGATCGGCTGGCCCCGCGCCGGCCGATCCCATCAGTCGAGGTCGTAGACGCCCGCTATCGATTCCAGCGTCTCTCCACCTGGCCCCACGGCCACCAGGAGGAACCGTGGTTGCCGGGCCGCGGTGCCCACCAGGCAGATCGATGTCGTACCTGACGGGCCGTAGGCCTGTGAGGCACCCCCGTTGGCGGAGATGAACGCCTGGCTGGCGTGTTCGGTCTCCCACGAGACCTCGAAGACGATGCCCTGAGAGCACTGGAAGCCGTCGCTCACCGCGGTGAAGTGGAGGATCACCGGA
>JAAZBK010000444.1 GCA_012513855.1 Acidimicrobiales bacterium | reverse complement strand
TGTTCTTCGTGATCATCCCCACGATCCTGCTGGTGTCGATCACCACGATCGGCGACGTGAAGGTGGTGGAGCAGATGGCGGAGACCCTCGAGGTGCTGCCCGACTCCGCCCAGGACCAGATCAAGGGTGAGGATCCGGCGGGCCGGACGGCGTACGCGCTGGCGGTGTTCCTCCTCGCTCCGGTGGCCATCGTGGTGCCGCTGACCATCTCCACCGCCATCGGAGCGTCGACGATCGTCGGCGAGCGGGAGCGAGGCACCGGGGAGTTCCTGGCCCACTCCCCCGCCCACGAGCGCGAGATCTACCTGGGGAAGCTGATCGCCAGCCTGGTGCCCGGCTACGCCACCACGCTGTTGGGGTTCGGCGTCTACTCGCTGGTGGTCAACTTCTTCGTGGGGCCGGACGTGGGTGGCTGGTTCTTCCCCACCAGCCAGTGGTGGGTGCTCATGCTGTGGGTGGTGCCGCCGTTCCTCGCCCTGACGCTGTCGATCGTCCTGCGCCTCTCGGCCAGGGTGAAGAGCACCGCCGCCGCTCAGCAGGCCGCCGGGCTGGTCACGCTCCCGATGATCGGCATCGCCTACAGCCAGAGCTCGGGAGCGCTGTTCGGCGCCCAGACCTCCGGGATGTGGCTGGGAGCGTTCGCCTGGGCGGTGGCCCTGTTCGGCCTGACCCGGGGGATGCGGGCGGTGAGCCGCTCGCGCCTGCTCGGGGTGGCGGACGGCGTCTGACCGCAACGGATCGCTTGCCGCGGTCGGGGAACCGCCCGCCGACGGCGCGCCGTCACAACACGCCCTCGACCTCCAAGCGTTCCTCGACCAGGTCCACGAGCGATGCTGCGTACTCGATGGTGAGGTGGTTGTTGTCGCGCCGGACGATCTCGCCGCCCACGATGGGATCACAGATCGGACGGTAGGGGCACGTGGCCAGGTCGAGGTCGATCGACGTCACAGAATCAAACCTCTCGTCCATTGCCCGGAGCTCCAGGTCCTCGGGAACCGGGTCCTCGGAGGTGATGAACCGGCATCCGGCGATCACCTCCGTCTTGTCGAGGCAGTAGAAGGGATCCTCGTCTGCCGGGGCTATCGGGATCGGCTCGAAGATGACCACCTTGCGACCGTCGGCCACGAGATCCTCGACGACGTCTTCGATCCGCCGCGCCAGTGCGCGATCGCGCTCGGCACCCTTCACCCTCCCGATGTCTGCGTCGGACATCTCCATCGGCTGGTTCGGGTCGTCCACCGGCCGGTGAGCGAGGAACACCACATCAGGATCCAACGCCGGGATGATCTCGTCGAACATCCGGTCCTGAGCCGAGAGGCAGTCGGCCGCCACGCCCGCGTACTGGATCCCACGCGTCCACGGGCAGAAGGAGAGGAGGCCCCCGTAGAGCGTCATCTCGTGGCGTTCTGCCAGTTCGGTGAGCATCCTGGCGTAGGTGGCGGCGTGGCTCTCGCCCACCACGATCGCGGTCTGTCCGGTCCCGGTGGTGAAGGTGCAGGCGGTGGGAACGCTCGAAGGACACGCGTCGTAGTCGAACACGTCGAAGAAGGCGTCGACGACCTTCGCTCGATCCACCGAGTTCGTGGCTGCGACCGCCATCGCGTCTGCTTCCAGCTCCACGGCTGGCGGTCTGCCTTCGGCCAGCATCGCCGGAGCAGCCACCAGCCCCACCAACAGGCTGATGGCGAGGCCCGATGCCAGCGTGGGACCACGCAACCGGTCGAGGATGGCGTTGGAGCGTATGGGCGTCTCCAACACCTGGTGGCTCAGCGAAGCCAACCCGGTGGCCACCGGCACGGTCACGGCGAAGATCGCTCGCGAACCGAGATCGGTCTCGTGGGAGAGCACCACGATCACCAGCCAGTGCCAGAGGTAGGTGCCGTAGGAGATCTTCCCCAGGTAGACCAGTGGCGGCAGCGACAACACCCACCGCCCGACCCCGCCGTTCGCCGCCTCCAGCGACAACAGCAGCGCGACGGTCACGACCGTGACCAGTAGGCCTCGCTCGACGGGGTCGACGGTCACGCTCGGCGTGGCGAGCACCGCCAGCGACGCGAGCAGTGCCAGCGACCACCAAGGGAGCGTTCGCTCCAACCTGGCCCCTCCGAGTTGAAGACCCCGGAGCCGGGTGGCCAGCCCGGGCGTGAGGGCCAGGAGGGCACCGGCGAGCAACTGGTACGCACGGGTGTCGGTCCCGTAGTACGCGCGGTTCAGGTCGACGTCGGATATGCGCAGCGCCGCCACCGCCGAGGCCAGGGCCAGCGCGGCGACGAAGGCCCGCAGCACCGTGCGCCACCGGGTCCCAGCCCTGAGCGACAGGCGGTGGAGACCCCACAGCACCAGCGGCCACAGGAGGTAGAACTGCTCCTCCACGGCCAAGGACCAGAAGTGCAGGACGGGGTTGGCGTCGACGTCGGCAGCGAAGTAGTCGGCCGACTGGCGGACGAAGTGCCAGTTCGCCACGTACAACGATGCAGCCCGGATGGCCGCACGCACGTCGACCACCTCGGCGGCACCGCCTATGGAGGCGAACACCACGGCCGTGGCCAGGAGCGTCACCGCGGCGGCCGGCAGGAGACGTCTGGCGCGGCGAGCGTAGAAGCGCGCCAGGCGGATGCGGCCCCCGGTCTGCTCCAGGTCTCGTAGGAGGATGGTGGTGACGAGGTAGCCCGACAGGACGAAGAACACGTCGACCCCGATGAAGCCACCCGCCATCCGGTACAGGCCTGCGTGGAACCCGACCACCAGGTAGACGGCCACGGCCCGCAGGCCGTCAAGGTGCGGGCGGTACGCCCAAGAGCTGTGCTCCGACTCCTCCGACACCGCCGTCACGGATCGCGAACCTATACAACCGTGGATGGTGGTCAGGTCACGATGCCGCCCGGATCGCTTCGACCAGCTCCTCCGATGGCCGGAACGTGGTGAGGGCGGCGTGGCCCCGGGACACGTAGGTGACCACCCCGTCGCCATCCACCACGAACGTGCACCGACGGTAGAAGCCGATCGGGCCAAGTACCCCGTAGGCCTCGGCGACCTGCTTGTCGACGTCGGCCAGCAGCGGAAACGCAAAGCCGCCCTGGTCGGCCGAGAACCCGTCGTGGCTGGCGAGGTCCTGGGGGCTGAAGGCGAGGATCTGGGCGTCGACCGCCTCGAACATCGTCACGTCGCTCGAGTACGCGTTGAGCTGGCGCGTGCAGACAGGCGTGTTGTCGCCCGGATAGAAGACCAGCACGACCGGTTGGCCGCGGAACTCCTCGAGCGTGTACCGACGGTGCACCCCGTCGAGGGTTCCGGGAAGGCTGAAGGCGGGGGCGGCGTCGCCGACGGTCAGGGCCATCGCCGGACCTTACCGACCCCCGCGCCCGACATCGCCCCGGTATCGATCGGGCGGTGAACCTCGACCCGGTGAGCTCAGTCGAGCTCGGCCAGGACGTCGTCGGGGATGTCGAAGTTGCCGTGGACCGCTTGGACGTCGTCGAGGTCGTCGAGGGCGTCGACCAGGTCGAGGACCTTCTTGGCCGCGCTCTTGTCGTCGAGCGAGATGAGGTTCTGGGCCACCATGGTGAGATCGGAGTCGGTGACCTTGAAGCCGGCCTCCTCTATGGCGGTGCGAACCGCGTGGAGGTCGGTGGGGCCGGTGGTCACCCGCCAGAGGTCTCCCTCGCGGGTGATGTCCTCGGCGCCGGCGTCGATGGCCGCCAGCATCAGGTCGTCCTCTTCGACCGACCCGTCGACGAGCATCGTGCCCTTGCGGTCGAACTGCCAGGCCACCGCGCCGGGCTCGGCCGACGAACCGCCGCGCTTGGTGAAGATGGCCCGGACGTCGGAGCCGCTGCGGTTGCGGTTGTCGGTGAGCACCTCCACCAGCAGGGCGACGCCACCTGACGCGTATCCCTCGTAGGTGATCGCCTCGTACTGGACGCCCTCCATGGTCCCCGAGCCGCGCTTGATCGCCTTCTCGATGGTGTCGAGCGGCACCGACTGGTCGCGCGCCTTCTGGTACATGGTGCGCAACGACGGGTTCATGTCGGGGTCGGGGCCGCCCTCACGCGCCGCCACCTCGACCTGACGGATCAACTTGGCGAAGACCTTTGCTCGCTTGGCGTCGGTGGCACCCTTCTTGTGCTTGATCGTGGCCCACTTGGAATGACCGGACATCG
>JAAZBK010000002.1 GCA_012513855.1 Acidimicrobiales bacterium | reverse complement strand
GGGCCTGAACCTCATCGCCCGCTACCTCGACGAGGCCCTCGAGCGGGGAGCCAGCGTCCGGCTCCTCACCACCGACTACGGGCTCATCACCGACGCCAGTGCCCTCGGGTTCTTCCTCGACCGCCTGGGCCAGCACGAGGCCGGCAGCCTGGCCGCCCGGGTGTTCAGCGACCCGTCCACCAGCTTCCACCCCAAGGGTTACCTGTTCTCGTCGTCACGCTCGGGTGCCGGCGTCGCCTTCGTCGGCAGCAGCAACCTCAGCCACTCGGGGCTGACCACCGGCGTCGAGTGGAACCTCCAGACCCACCACTTGTCTGAGCTGCACCGCGAGTTCGAGACGCTGTGGGCCGATCCCCGCTCGCTACCGCTTAGCGCCGACTGGCTGGCCCGCTACGACGAGCAGCGCCGCCAGCGGGCGACCGACCGCGCGGTGGTGGTCGACGCGTTCGGCGTCGAGCCCGACGAACAAGACGAGTCCGATGCGTCCGCAGCAGCCGACGACGGGACCGCAGTGGCCGAGTTCGGCGCTGAGGACGCGGTGGTGACGCCGACTCCATGGTCAGTTCAGCGCGAGGCCCTCGCCGCCCTGGAGGCCACCCGCATCGACGGCCACGAGGCCGGTCTGGTGGTGATGGCCACCGGGCTCGGCAAGACGTGGCTGGCTGCGTTCGACTCGACCCGGCCCGAGTTCCGCCGGGTGCTGTTCGTAGCCCACCGAGAGGAGATCCTGCGCCAGTCCCGCGACGTCTACCGCCAGGTCCGCCCCGGCGGTGCCCTCACCTTCTTCACCGGCGACGAGCGCCAACCCGATGGCGACGTGGTGTTCGCCAGCGTCCAGTCGCTGCACCGCAACCTGGCCCAGTTCGACCCGGAGCACTTCGACTACGTGGTCGTCGACGAGTTCCACCACGCCGCCGCCCCCACCTACCGCCGGGTGCTGGCCCACTTCCGGCCCCGGTTCGTGCTCGGCCTCACCGCCACCCCCGACCGGGCCGACGCCGCCGACCTCCTGGCGCTGTGCTCGGACAACCTCGTCTACGACTGCGGGCTCATCGAGGGCGTGACCCGCAAGCTCCTCTCCCCCTTCGAGTACCACGCCATCCCCGACGTGGCCGACTACGAGCACATCCCGTGGCGCAACGGCCGCTTCGACCCCGACGAGCTCACCACCCAGCTCGCCACCATGCAACGGGCCGAGCAGGTCGTGGAGGAATGGCGACGCCACGGCGGACCCGCACGACGGGCACTCGGGTTCTGCAGCAGCATCCCCCACGCCGAGTTCATGGCCGACCACTTCAGGGGTCAGGGCATCGACGCGGTGGCGGTGCACTCGGGCGCGGAGTCGGCTCCCCGGGCCGAGTCGCTCGAACGGTTGGCCGACGGCGAGCTCGATGTCATCTTCACCGTCGACCTCTTCAACGAGGGCGTCGACGTCCCCAGCGTCGACCTCGTACTGCTCCTGCGACCGACCGAGTCACCGGTGGTGTTCTTCCAGCAGCTTGGGCGCGGTCTGCGCCGCAACGACGGCAAGGACCGGCTGGTCGCCGTCGACCTGGTCGGCAACCACCGCAGCTTCCTCCTCAAGGCCCGGCTTCTCGCCGGCCTGGCCGGACGGACCCACATCACCGACCGCGAAGCCGTCGACTTCCTCAAGCGAGACCGAGACGAGCTGGCCGGCGGCTCAGCCGACCTTCCCGAGGGCTGCTCGATCGTGGTGGCCCCCGAGGTGGTCGACCTCCTCGACCAACTCGCCGGTCGCCCCAAGGCCAAGGACCGCCTGGTGGCCCTGGCCCGCCAGTGGGTCGACGACCACGACGGTCACCGCCCCACCGCCCTCGAACTGGCACTGGTGTGGGGCAAGGACCTCGGGCTGAAGAAGGCCGACGGCGACTGGTTCGGGTTCCTCGAGCGCTACGGAATGCTTTCGCCCGCCGAGACCGCGGTGGTCGACGTCGCCGGCGAGTACCTGGCCCACGTCGAAGGCGACGCCTACACCAAGAGCTACAAGCTGGTCACCCTGGCCATCCTGGCCCGCACCGGTCGGATCCGCTCCGGGATGCCGGTACCCGAGGTCGCGGCTGCCGCCCGCTGGGAGATCCTGCGCAACGTCGACCTGCGCGCCGACCTGGCCAACGCCACCGCCTCCTTCGCCGACATCACCGACCCGACTCCGGCCGAGTGGCTCCCCTACTGGCGCAAGAACCCGATCGACGCGCTCACCACATCGTCCCGCGGCCGCGACCCGTGGTTCACGCTCGAGGACGACGTGATCCGCCTGAACCTCGACGTCCCCGAGCACCTGGGAACGCGCTTCGACGACCTGGTGGTAGAGATCGTCGAGTACCGCCTACACCGCTACCTCTCCCAGAAGCAGGCGCGTCGAGTTGGTGAGCGACGTCGGTTCTTCGAGTCGGGCGTCGAGGTGGACGCCACGTTCGTGGTGGAGGGAAGCGAAGGGCGGCCGACGTCGGTGGTCATCGAGTCAGCGGGCGGAACGAAGAACAGCGATCAGGCCCGGAACCACGAGTACGTCCGGGGCTGGGACCTGCTGTTGCAGCGCCTGCGGTCCATCGGGGCGAAGGTGGCCGACGTACACATCGACACGACCGCAACCAAAGACCTCACGCTCGCCCAACGCCGGCTCGACCCCAACGACGACGGCTACCCCCTCGACCTGGACGAGGTGGCCGACCTGGAGGAACTGCGCAAGGCCCTCCTCCGGTCGATGCAGAAGGCCGGTCAGGGTCCCGACACCAAGGGCGGCGGCAACGCCCGCAAGCGGACCCGCTTGGTCATCGCCGTCGAGGGCGAGTGGACCACCGCGTCGTTGGCCGACGCGCTCGCCACCGGCAGCCTTACACCGCCGTCCGACACCACCGCTGTTACGTCCTCAGAAGTACCGGGGGCCTGACAGCGAAACTGTGCACGACCTGCTGGTTCAGCCTTACCTGGTGGGTCAGCCGAACCGGGCGATGGCGAGCATCAGCCCTGCCAGCGAGATCGTGGTACCGACCATCCGCATCTGGATGGCGGCGAGGTCCTTCCGGACTGCACCGATCTCCTTGTGGAGCTCCGTGCGAAGGTCGGCGATCTCCCCGCGAACGGTCCCGATCTCCGCCCGAACAGTCCCGATCTCGCCCCGAAGCTCGTCTCGAACGGTCCCGATCTCCCTCTGGAGCTCGGCTCGCAGGAAGTCCTTGGTGACCGGTTCCTCGACGTCTCTTGCGGGGAAGTAGGAGAGCATCTCTTCCACTGCCTTCTCATCGTCTACGAGATCGGTGAAGGTCTCGTAGAGCTTGTGGCGACTTCGTTCTGTAAGGGGCATCTCCCTGCAAGGGCGTCCTCAGACGCTGCCACCACGCTACCCAGGGGCAGGGACAAGGCGGGGCCAGAGCCGGACGGCCGCTCAGGCGGGGTCGAGGCCGAGCAGGGTTCGGATGCGGGCTGTCGACATCTGGCCGGGCAGGTCGCCCAGGGGCTCGAACTCGGCGAGGAGGGTGAGCAGGTCGGGGCGCAGGTCGGGATCGGCGGCCGCCTCCCTTGGGGTACGGCCACCCAACGCCGGGATCTCCATGTCGACCCATCGCTCCTCGTAGGCCCGACTGACCTCCTCGAGCACCTGCTCCCGAAGCTCCTCGGGAACCTGGTCCATCACCTCGTCGAGACGGCTCGGCGCCGCCGGCGGCTCGGTCTCATCATCGAACTCGTCGTCGAACTCGCCGAACTCGTCGTCCAGATCCGGGTCGACGTCGTAGTCGTAGTCGTCGTAGTCGCCCAGGCCACCGCCGCTGTAGATCGATTCCATCACCTGGTCGACTCGCAGGAACGCGTGGTGACGGCGGCCCGGGGTGACATCACGCCGGGTGCGGACCGCGTCGGGCAGCAGGCGTTGCAGCTCGCTCTCCGCGTCGTCGAGCCGGGGGATCGAGTTGGCGATGACCGACACGTCGTAGCCGTACACCCCGGAATCGATCCGAGCCGAGTAGGCGGAGTAGACGTCCGGGTCGAACTCGTCATCGTCCAGGTCGGCTTCGTGGAGTCCGTCATCGATCGCTTCGTCGTCGACCGGAGGCGATGCCGAGCAGACGGCCGCGCCGAGACATCCCGTCAGCCGAAGGGTGGCCAGCACGGTGCCCTCGTCGTCGAGGCGGGTCCACTGGCGGTCTCCGCGCCGCTGGTGGGCGACGTCGTCCTCTGGCTCGCCATCGTCTCCGTCACCGGAACCGAACGCTTCGTCCAGGACCGCCGTGATCGCCGCTCTGTCGTCGCCGGCGTGCCAGCTCGAGACCCCGTGCACCCACGGACTGCCGTCGCCGGCCGAAAGGCGCGACGGGCCGTCGACTCCGTAGAGCTTGCGCAGGTAGGCCACCACCGCAGTTCGGTACGCCGCCACGTCACCGTCGCCGGGCAACGCCGCCCGGTCCTCCAGAGCCTCAAGCACAGCCGCTCGTTGCTGGAGCCGGAGGGGCATGACCACGCCGCTGCTCACCCAGGCCTCGCCGGCGGGCAGCAGCCGGCACCACAGGAGCCCGTGCACCGACACCGACGAGAACGCTTCGGTCCGGGCCACCGCGAACGTCTGAGGATCGCCTCCGGCCGCGTCGACCAGCCTCAGCGTGCCGTCGTCGGCGATGCCCTCCACCCGGAACAGAGACGTGCGCTCTCCGACGAGCCAGCCGTCGACCAGCGCTACGTCGTCGGGTGGCAACAGGTGCCGGCGGGCGTCGACGAAGCGCCGCAGGCCGCCCAGTTCGAACAGCACGACGTCGGCCAGGACCGCTGAGATGGTGTCGTCGCCGCTGGCCCCACCGTCGACAGCCTCGACGGCCTGGCGGGCGACGTCGATGTCGGGGTAGGCGTAGCGCTCGACCCAGTTCACGGCCCGCTCCAACAGCCACGCCGCCCGGTGCTCCGCGGGCAGTTCTGTGCGGCCGAGGTGGCACTGCTTGAACTTGCGCCCCGAACCGCAAGGGCACGGCTCGTTGCGTCCCACGTCGGGCGACAGGAGCCGCAGGCGATCGCGCAGGCGCACCAGCTCGGGGTCGTCGGGTTCCCGAAGCACTGCCATCACGTTCACCACGTCGCGCAGGTTGCCGCCGGCTTCCAGGAAGCCCATCCGGGCGTCGAGCGCCGGATACCAACCCGATTCGGCCCGCGCCGCCGCTTCGGCTGCTTCCTCGGCACCGTGGGGATCACCGCTCAGCTCCCGGCCGAGAGACTCCAACATGAGCTTCACCGTGGCAGCCGGACCGCGCGGCATCGGCATGGCGTCGGCGAAGGCCAGGATCTGCTCACCGGTCGGGTCGATGCGCTGGAGCTCCTCGTGCAGGCACATCGCTCCATAGCCCCGCCGGCGGTGCAGCGCTGAGGCCAGCGCCGGGTCGGGTGCCTCGCTCGGGTGGGCCAGGAAGTCGTCGAAGGCCTTGATGAACCCGGTGAGCGCCGATCGAGTCTTGTCGTCGAGGTGGTCGACGTGGCGCATGAACGCTCCCACCACCCGCCGCAACTGGGCGTCCTTCTCCCAGCACCCGGGTGGCCCCACCCGGTGACCCTCGACCTCGAGACCAGCGGCCTCCGCGATCTCCCGGAGCGGGGGCAGGACCTCGTCGGTGGGCCACCAACCCTCAACCAGCGCCCGGAGCACCAGCTCGTCGGCGCCGATCGGCGAGCCGTCGCCCTCGGTCTCGGTTGCAACAGCTTCCGCGATCTGGTCGCCGAGCCGTTCCGCAACCGACGCAGCGGTCGGCAGCTCCGCCGGTGCCGCCTCGACGTGGAGGTAGCCGTCCTCGGCTCGCACGACCACGACGTCGCCGGGCTCGAAGTCGCGCAGCCAGCCATCGGGGCCGACCAGGCGCTGGTGGACGCGGGGTGTCGCGCCGAGCTCGGCCGCGAACTCGACTCGCTCTCGCAGGTCCAACGGAACAGCGTCGCTGGGCCGGTGGAGGCCACCGTCGACGTCGGCCAACACGCCGAGCAGGCTCAGATCGACGTCGAGCTCGATCGTGTTGCCGTCGACCTCGGCCGAGCTCAGCCGATGGGTGAACGACGCCGACTCGGCGAAGCGGGTGACCTCGACGACCTGGTCGCCGAGCAGGCGAACCTCGCCGAAGTCGTCGATCGTGTTGTCGATGATGGTCTCCAGGCCGGAGAACACCTCGGGATCGGCGACGCCCAGCTCCTCGGC
The DNA here is from genome assembly GCA_012513855.1 of Acidimicrobiales bacterium. Taxonomy (GTDB): domain Bacteria; phylum Actinomycetota; class Acidimicrobiia; order Acidimicrobiales; family Iamiaceae; genus Aquihabitans. The sequence goes on along the minus strand of JAAZBK010000002.1, from coordinate 17,899 downwards.
GACGTTCTCCACGACATCGGCCAGAGGCCGGACCCATTCAGTGGCGAGCGCGTCTCGAACGAGGAGCGAGATCTGCAGGTCGAGCTGGCTCGCCCTGGCTCGCGCCTCGTCGGACAGGTCGGACAGGTCGGACTGATCATCGAACACGAGCTGCTCCCGGGCGGTGCGACTGGACCGTTGTCTGTTGCGCAGCCGACGACAGTACCGAACGACCTCGAGCCCTCGATCCGACGTGGCCTGGAGCCGCCGACCCGCGCGTTCTCGGCAATGCCGACCCGGGCAAGCGCGACCGGTGGGCTGAGGATCAGGCGAATCGGGTCACCGCGAAGGTGAGGCCCGCGAGGGTGAGGCCCGCTAGGGAGAGCCCCGTGCTGATGATCCAGATCTGGGTGTTGCGCGCCATCTGCTGAACCTCGGTACGAAGGTCGCTGATCTCCAGCCTGACGGTCCCGATCTCCAGCCTGACGGTCCCGATCTCCCTTTGGAGCTCGGCGCGGAGGAAGTCCTTGGTGACCGGTTCCTCGACGTCTCTTGCGGGGAAGTAGGAGAGCATCTCTTCGACTGCCTTCTCATCGTCTACGAGATCGGTGAAGGTCTCGTAGAGCTTGTGGCGGCTTCGTTCTGTAAGGGGCATTGTCGTGACCTCGGAGGGAGGGGTCAACCACCAGACGACGACGCGATCGTCGTCCTGCGTGACTGAGCTTTGTGGTTCTCCGTCAGGTCTCCCTGCAAGGGCGTCCTCAGACGCTGCCAGCACGCTACCCAGGGGCAGGGACAAGGCGGGGCCAGAGCCGGACGCCCGCTCAGGCGGGGTGCGGGCCGAGGGCGAAGCCCTCGCGGGCGGCGGCAGCGCACAGGTGGTCGTCGAACGCCGCGAAGGTGAACGGTCCGCCGATGGCGTCACGGGACAGCACCGCGCTTGCGAGCTGAACCCCGTCGTAGGCACGAAGCCCGTGCCGCGCCACCAGCCGGGTGGCCAGGTCCAACACCTGCTCCGAGACTCGTACTTCGACGAATACCGCGGAACCTCGCTCGGCATCGTCGCCTCCGCCTCCGGCCAGGTCCGCCTCGAACGCACCGACGAGGACCTGGGCGTCGTCCAGGCTCAGCTCCCCCATGCGCTGCTTGCGCCACACCGCCGCCACGACCTCAACTCGGGCCAGCGCGCTGATCACCACGGGTCCCTCGATGGTCCGAACCGACTCGTGACCGGGCTCATCGGCGTATCGCTTGACGATCGCCGAACTGTCGGCGAAGACGGTCACCGCTCCGAGGAGATCAGGTCTGACAAGGGCGTGCCCTTCCCGGCCCGCGCCCGAGCCTCGGCCAGTCGCCCGGGTGCGGGCCCCTCGACGGGTGCGCTGGAGGACACCAGGAGGTCTGCCGCAGCCAGGCGCTCGCGGATCCGCGTGGCGTCGTCACCCGCCAGATCCGGATCGGTGGCCGCCTCCAGGATTCGGACGACGAACTCGTTCATGCTCCGCCCCGATTGCCGGGCAGCCACCTTGAGCCGATCGACCAGCGCCTCCTCAGCTCGGATGGTGATCTGTGCAGGCATGCCTACATCCTAGCCTGCACCTCTCACCCGTCACGCGGAATCCGTCGAGTAGGCGATGATCTCGGCGCGCCGGGCTCCAACGATCCTCGGTCCGCCGCTCGGCTGGGCGACGATCCCCTCCAGTCGCCGCCCAGCCGAACACCTCTGCGGTACGTCGGGGCCGTGACCAGGCTCCTGACCGCTTGCGCGAACGTTCCCCTGTACCGCACGCTCCGTGAGGTCTAGAATGGTTCGAGCACTCTACGTGCTGACTGACGGAAGGGCACGACGATGGGAACTGGTCCGGTGCGGGCGACCGTCCTTGCTGCTGCGCTGCTCGGCACCGCAGCCCTGACCGCGTGTGAGCCGCCGCTGCCGAGGGTGCAGATCGTGGTCGACACCACCCAGTCGGGCGGCGACGACGTCCCGGGCGACGGGGTCTGCGCGTCGAGCCTGGCGTCGGGTTCCTGCACCCTCCAGGCGGCCATCGAGGAGGGCAACACCAACCCGGAGGGCACCGACATCACCGTGGCCGCCGGCAACTACAGCCCCCTCGCCGCAACGGTCACCGGCGACATCCGCATCAACTGGGGAGCACCTCAGGACGTCTGGCTCCACATCGCCAGCTTCGACGTCGCCGCCGGGGCCAGCCTCTCGATGTCGGGCATCAACGCCAGGTCGTCGAGCGCCGACATCACCCTCTGGCCGCCGACGGTCACCACGGCCGGCAAGGTCCAGGTCGATCACTCGGTGCTGACGTCTCTGGTGGTCCAGCCCACCGGCGTGGCCTTTCTCACCCAGTCAATCGTGTACGCCAAGTCGGCACCGTGGATCGACGACGCGGGCACGGTCGTCAGCCTCAACAGCTCGATCCTGGGCAACTCGCTCATGGGCGGCACCATGGTCAACGCTCCCGGCGCTGTGCACCTGAGCGGGTCGGTCGTCACCGACGCCGAGATCCGCTTCGACGGAACCGTCACCTACCCCTCCACCGGGGCCACCTGCGCCGGATCCCTCGTCTCCCACGGCTACGTTCACACCGACGGCGCATGCGCCACCGCGGCGTCGCCCACCGACTCCACCGGTGCGGCCGGCATCGTGCTCAGCTACCAGGCCACCGCACCCGGCGCACAGATCTCGCTGGACCCGACCTCGCCGCTGATCGATGCCATCCCCATCGGCGAAGCGGGATGCGACGTCAACTCCACCGACGTGTTCGGCAACCCCCGTGGGGTCGACGGCAACGGCGACGGCACCCCCGGCTGCGACATCGGCGCCATCGAGTACCAGCCACCCGCCGCAGCCTGACCCTCGGCCGCGAGGCGCTTCCTCGCACGCTCGATCTCGCGAGCGCACTCGATCTCCTAGGTTGGCCCCACCGGCGAACGGGAGGGACGTGCGCATGGCCGTGTTGGTGCCCGAGGGGTTCTCGCTGGCGTCGCTCGTCAACGACGCCGAGCGGGACGTGGTGTCGTCGCTGCTCCGAGGGCTCGACGACTCGTGGCTGGTGATGCCCTCGGTGGGCATCCGCTCCGACACCCGCGACCACGAGATCGACGTCGTCCTCGTCCACCAGAGGTTCGGTGTGATCGCGCTGGAGGTGAAGGCCCACCGGGTCTCCGTCGACAAGGGCCAGTGGCGGTTCGGCGCGAAGCAACAGTCCTTCGACATGTCGCCCACCGAGCAGGCCCGCAAGAACGCCTACGAACTGCGCGACCACATCCGCCAGCGGGTGGCGTCGCTCCCCCGCCTCGAAGTGATGTGGGGCGTCGCCTTGCCCAACACCACGTCGATCACGGGCACCCTCCCCTCCGACGTCCGCCGGCCCCAGCTCCTCCTTTCGCCGGAGCTGGACGCGCCCGCGGACGCGATCGAGGCCCTGGCGAAGGTCGGGCGCACCATCCGGCCCATGAAGCCCGGCGACGTCGAGGCGATCGTGGGCGTGCTCCGGCCCGACGTCGAGTTCGCTTGGGATCCGACCGCCCGGATGTTGCGGGCTCGCCAGGTTCTGGACGACCTCAGCGCCGCCCAGGTGCGGGTCCTGGCCGAGCTCGACGCCAACCCTCGGGTGGTGGCCACGGGCGAGGCGGGAACGGGCAAGACCCGCCTGGCCGTGGCGTGGGCCCGGCGCACCCGGGGTCGAGACGAGCGGGCGCTGCTCACCTGTTACAACGAGCCGCTCGCCGACCGCCTGGTCGAGATCGTCCACGCCGACGAAGACCTGAAGGTCGGACCGTTTCTGCGCATGGCGTTGACGCTCGACGGCATGCCGCCGCTCGAACGTCCACCGGCGGGTGACGCCAAGGCGGAGTTCGACTGGTGGACCGACACCGTCCCCGCCCACCTCGAACGCCACTGGGACCAGGTGACCGAGCGGTTCGACACCATCGTGGTCGACGAGGCCCAGGACTTCGCCCCGGGGTGGATCGATCTGCTCGAAAGGCTGCTCGACCCCGACGGCGCCAACCGTCTGCTGCTGGTGGCCGACGAGAAGCAGCCCGTCTACCACCGCGGCTTCGAGCCGCCCTCGCCCGAGGACGGCTGGACCCGCTGCCGCCTCGTGAGCAACAGCCGCAACGCCCGCGAGATCGCCGCGCTCCTGCGCCGCAAGTTCGACGGAGCGCCAGCGCCCGGTGCCGCGCCCGAGGCCACCGGCATCCGGTTCGTGGCCATCGCAGCGGACCCGGCCTCCGCTGCCGCCGCGGTCGACGACGAGATCGAACGGCTCGTAGGCGTCGAGGAGCGCAACCCGGCGGGTCTGCTCGTCCTCACGCTGTCGAGCCAGCTCCGCGACCACCTACTCGCCCAGCTCGGCCTGGTCCGCTGGGAGCAGCGGGACGCCGGCGCCATCGTCTGCGAGACCGTCCACCGCCTCAAGGGCCTGGAGGCCGACACCGTCGTACTGGTGGCCGACTCCCCCGAGGTGGCCGACCACCTCCTCTACGTCGGCATCAGCCGAGCAGTCAACGAACTGGTGGTGATCGTCCCCCAGCCCATCGGCGACCGCCTCGGCCTCACCTGATCACCGCGGCGAGGAGGCCCGGCAGGGGTTCAGGCCGCCATGCATGACCATCAGGCAATGGGCAGGACGAGGAACCTCGCACCGTCCGGAAGCGCACGAAGTTGAGCGCCCACGTATGCCCCCAACGAGCGATTGCTCGACGGGTCGATGTGCCGGATCGACAGGCCACCCCGTTGACTGGACACCGCGAACGGATACTCGTCGCGGTCCAACCCGGCGCGACTCGGCACATCGCGCAAGGCGGAGGTACGTCGAGCCTGAGCGCCGCCGCGGTCGAGCCTGAGCACCCGGGGCGCCCCGCCTCTTTGAGCATCGATCACGTGCTGGGCTCCCTCCCCGAAGCGGCTGCCCGAGACGCACACCAGACGCCGCATGCCACAGACCGGAGCCATGACCCTGGGGCCGAGCAACCGTGCTGCGGGTAGTGCCAGGACACCTGCGAGCATGCCCGACACAGCCACAGCCGCGAACACGACGGCCACCGGATCTCGGTTGCGGACACCCACCCGAAGGTCGGTGATCGGCTGCAACGCCGCATCGATCATGGCCCCCAACAGTCCATCCACCTCGCCGGTCTCCACGAAGCCCTCCGCCAAGAGACCCACCACGGTCGCCCCTGCGATGCAGACGATCATCGTTCCGCAAACGACGGCCGCTACGAAGCTGCCCGCCATGAAGCTCACCGCCAACGCGGCCTGTCCGAACAGAGTTTCGGTGAAGAATCCGTAGACAGCGTTCCAGCCACCAGCAACACCGCGTCCGATGGAACCGAGAACGGACCCTGCGACATCGACGACCTTCCCCACCACACCCTCATCCGGCGCCAGGTGAGCCCGCACCTGCTCGGCAACACCCACGCCCGGAAGGGCCATCAGGTCGAATCCGAGGTCGTCATCGTTCGGGTCAGCGGTCAACAGAACGGTGCGGTCAGGAGACGTTGGAGCAGCGATGGAAGATCCCAGGCTGAGTGCCTGCATAGAGGTTCGCCTCGCCAGACCCCCGGGATCATCGACGAGAGGGGCAGGAATTTCTGGCAATGCATCGGAGATCGCTCCGTCTACAAGGTCGCGTCCGGTGATCACATCCGGCAGGACGACACCTAGATCTGCAGGCAAGTGGTCCAACCACGGGGAAGCCGGGCCATCGGCGGCACGAGCATCGCCTCGCATGAATCGGCCCGAGTCGTCGAACAGATCAGCCAAAAGTCGCCCTGCATCACCGCTTGCCGATGCGTCTCCATCAGCGGAGTACTCGACATCGACGGCGTGCCCGTTGGTCGTGATCATCTCCACCGTGGCGCCGTCGTAGGTGAAGTCGGCAGTGCCCTCCGAAGTTGAGACCTCCAGGGGACGACCGCCGGTCGAATCCCACGTGACCCAAGCTTGGTCATCTCCCCTACCGTGCTCCGACCGCGTGAGGCGCCCATCGGACTGCTCCCAGGTCACCGCCCTGTCGCCGTGAAGGACTCGAACCAGGGCACCCTCTTCGTAGACCCACTCAGCGGAATCGTCATTCACAGCAACATCGAGCGGGCGACCTTCTGGATCGAACGCCGCCGTGAACTCCCAATCACCGACCTCGGCCTCGACGAGACGGCCGTCGTTCCAGACGAGCTGAGCCAGCTGATCGCCCTTTCCGTTCTCGATGGTGGTGAGCCTGCCGGCTGGATCCGCAGTGGCTCGCACCAACAGCTCATCTCCGTGCACGGCCTCCCCGAGCACGCCGGGAGCGAACCAGCTGAAGCGGTACGGATCCTCATCACCTTCAACGGTGACCTCTGCGACCAGTCCATCTCGCCAATTCCAGTGTTCGGTCCTACCGTCGTACGCAACGGTCGAGACGTTGCCGTCGTCGTGGTACCCGACTTCGACCTCTCGGCCACCCGGCAACTGATAGAACACGACCCGACCTTCTCGGTCGAGGGTGAAGCGTGATTCACCACCCTCGGAGCTGCTCCTGACGATGTGCCCGACGATGTCCCTCTCGAGGCTCACCACTGCCTCACCCCCGACCAGCACGCGGTTGAGGTCAAAGCCTTCCGCGCTCCACTCGTAGGTCTCTCGGTGGGCGCCGTTCGTAGCCGACCGCGGACGGCCGAGATCGTCCCATGCGAAGTAGGTGTCGCCCGTGGGCCGTCGCAGCCGCGTGACAAGCCCCTTGTCGTCGTAGTCGTACCGCCAGCTCAGGGCCCCCACTGACGCTTCGACCAGCTGACCGCTGCTGTCGTAGTCGAACGCGTACTCGGTGCCCGTCGACATGTCGACAGCCCGTAGAAGATCGCCATGCCAGGTGAGCTCGGCGGACACCTCACCATCAGAGACCGTCCGGACCCGGCCTGCATCTGTGTACGAGACCGCGTAGGTCGGACCGCCAGGAGCCGTGAGTGACGTCAACCGCCCTGCATCGTCATAGGCCCGCGAGGTGGTCCTGCCACCGACGACCACCTCGAGCGGCCGACCAGAAGCGTCGAACAGAACGGAATCACCACCCGGATACCGGTACTGAACTGTGCCGTCGCCTTGTTCGGTCGTGTCTACACCGCCTTCATCTGGCGGTTCATGAGTAGGGGGTTCGCCATCAGACGGCGCCGCCACCTGGTCCGTAGATCTGGTTCCGAGCCCGGTGAGCCGTCCGGAAGCATCGTGGCTCACAGCAAGCGTCTCGCCAGAGCGGTCGGTGAACGAGTTGAGCAGGCCATCAGCCTGGTACTCAGCAGTCGCTACGGCTTCGCCAACTCGTTCCTCCACGACGCGCCCTGCAACGTCATACGAGAACGTCGTTGACAGAAGTCCGTCGGTAATGGTTCGGGGCATCCCCCGGTAGTCGCGTTCCACCTCCACGCGGTAGCCGTCGGCATCGGTGGTCGAAAGCAGCAGGCCTCGTTCGTCGTACTCGAAGACCGTGGTCGTCCCATTCGCGAGGACCTGCTCAGGACGGTTGCTGGTTGATGCATAGGAAACCTCGGTCGTTCCTTCAGCAGACCGGGTGCTGCTCACGCGACCTCGCTCGTCCATGGTCATGATCGCCACTCGTGGCGGAGCACCCTGCCTGTCTTCCGTCACTCGCATCCGCCCATCTCGTGTTCGCACCATCTCGATTCCATCGAGAGGGCGACGTTCGCTTCGAACCGTGCCGTTATCGAGATCGCGCTCCACGAGCACTCCCCGTTCCGCGTCCATCGCCTCGACCAGGAGTCCTCCGTTGAACCAGTAGGTGCGGACGGAGCCATCGGGACCAGTGACCTCGAAGCCTCTTTGAACTCCTTCCGTGACCTGAGAGTTCGTGGTCTCTGTCCCAGAGGTACTCGGCCCTACTACCGGGTCTCCGACGTCCGCCGGCCCGTAGAGCGCCTCGACGATCCAATTCCCTCCGTCTCGGTCTTTGGTCGCCTCGATCGAACCTCCCTCGTCATACCTGAAGCTTCGCGACGTTCCGTCGTCGACAACAGAGGTGAGCCGCCCAAGCTCATAGCCATACGACGTGGATCGGCTACCGGCGTTCACAGTCTTCAACCGACCGGATTCGTACCCGTACCGCACAGACCTGCCGTCAGGGGCGGCTACGGACGTCGCACGCCCTCCCGCAAGCGTGAAGTTCACCTCCAAGATCTGATCGCCACCGTCAGGCCCGGGTACTTCAAGTGGATCAACGCGAAGCGCGAGCGAGCCTTCGCGACGTTCCGCTGTCACACACAGCGCACCATCGAGACAGATCTCGTCGACTCGCCCCTTGCCATCAAGGTGGATCCTCGATCCTCCGGTGAGCTCCACGAAGCGGCTGGGACCGGGAGGCTCCAGAGGAAGGCCCGGCAGGGGCCCGGTCAATCGACCTTCCACCACCTCGATGTCCCACGCCGACTCCCATCCGGCCCCGAAGATGCCTGACCGTTCACCGGTCCAGATGCGCTCGACCGCGAGGGCGCCAAGGGTGTCCGCCATCTCGAGGTCGATTGCCGTCTCGACCGGGCGCCCCAGAGGAAGCGCTACCAGATCAGCGACGCACACTCCGACGGTGCACGTGTCTGAGAGAGATGTGATTGACCCAGGCCAGAGCGGTGTGTACCAAGAGCTCTGGGTCAAGCCTGGTTCCGCTTCTTCGTTCGAGCGGAGGACCGTGGTGACGCCCCAGGCAACCATTGCCAAGGCGACGAGCACTCCAACTACAGCCAGCATCCGCTGATGTCGCTGGGTCCCCGTCGCGCCGTTGGCTGATGCCGTCTCCCCCACGGCTCTCATGGTATCCCCGTGCCGTTACAGCACTTCTGGCCGGCCTCCACCTGATCACCGCGGCGAGGAGCCCGGTGGGGATTTAGATGTTGTGGCGCTGGCGGGTGCGCGATGCCGAGATCGAGAGTCCGAGGCCGGCCATCACCAGCGCCAGTCCGGCCGTCACGGAACGAGTGGTGCTCGTACCGGTTCGGGCCAACTCGCCGCCCGCAACTCCGACTGCACCAGGCGCAGGCTCGGAACCCGCGCTCGCACCCAGCTCGCCGGCCTGGACCGGACCGGTGCTGGAGGTGTTCAGGCCACCGCCGACGACGGTGGTGTCGACCGCCTGCACCGTGGTGGTCGGGTCGTCACCAGGCGCCGTAGCAGGGTCGGTGGTGGACGTGGCTTGAGCCGTGGTGGGCGACACGTCGGAGGACGGCGCGAGGCCCCAACCGGCCGTGGTGGTCGGTCGTGGCGCGGTCGTGGTGGTCGTGGTCGACGCGGTCGTGGTCGACTGCGTCGTCGTCGTGGTGGTCGGCTGCGTCGTCGTGGTGGTGGTCGTCGTCGCCTCCGTCGTCGCTGTCGTCGTCGTCGGGAGCTTCACCTCGGCGGTGTCGCTACTCGAGGCCGGTTCAGCTCCTGGGAGCGGACCATCGGCGTGATCGCACAGCAGGGCCGTGGCCGTGGCGCTGTTGAGGAGGTCGCCGGTCACCGTGGTGGCGTAGGCGTAGACCAGCACGTTCCCCTGCGGGCCGGGCGGCAGCCCGACCGTGTCGTCGCCCTCCACCAGGGTCATGTCGTCCTGGTTGATCGCCAACAAATAGTCGACGACCTCCACCGAGCAGAGCTTGACGTTGCTGTCGGTGTTGACCACGCGGAAGCAGTAGACCACCGGCACCCCGTCGCCCACCACGAGCTCGTCGGTGCCGTTGATTCCAGGGCACGCGAACGGGTCGTCGCCGGGGATCACCGTCTTCTCGAGGACGATGTACTGCCCTGGCGGATAATCGGCACCCGCACCCGAGCCGGAGCCCACGGCGATCAGGCAACCGAGCACCATCATCGCCGCGCCCACGCCCAGGCGGCTACGCCACCGCGCCCCGCCCTTGCTGCCCGCTTCTCGCCCCACTGGTTCCCTCCGGTGTCGTCCTGCCCAGCGACGAGCACCGTCGTGGTCTCCGTCAGCCCCCGAACTACCACCCAGGGCGTTTGGTTCGCCACTTTCCGCCAACGGTCATCGGATCGGCACAGACCAGCCGCTGCTCCCTACGAGCGGTTGCGGCGGCGCCAGGCGGCGAGCTGATCCTTCATCCTCGACTCGGCGTGCGCCCGCTCCTGGGCCGGGTCGGGTGGCGCCGGCTGGGCCTGGACCGGCGGCGCGGCGGGAGAGGTTGGCGGCGGCGCACCGACGCCCGCCTCCGGCGTCGCCGCCTCGGTCTGCTCGCCCAGGTGACCCCGCAGAGGAGCGGCACCGCTCGGCACCTCACGCCACTCGCCCTCGATCATGGCCACGGCCAGTCCCTCTCGCGGGGTGCCGATGGTCCTCGCGTAGGTGACGAGGGAGTAGGGGATCGGCGCCGGCCGGTACTCGCCCTCCAGCTCCGACCACCGCAGCCAGGTGCCGTCGACGTAGCGCCAACCAGCCACCGGCGCCGGCGGCAGGTCCCGGTCGCGAAGCTCGTCCTCCATCGACGCGGCCACGATGTTGATCCGGGCCGCGACGTCGGCACCATCGCCACCCTGGACGCCCATCCGCCGGGAGAGCCGCCGCGCCATCGTCTCCAACAACCCCACGGTCAGATCTTCCCACGCGGGAGGGGTCCGGACCCACGGCTTTCTCCCTGCCACGGCCACCTCCGTCCACCACCTGCCCGACCAGGGCCTCAGCCACGCCCAGAGGGGCGGCTCAGCGGTGCGGCCGCCGTAGCCTGCGGGGATGCTGCCCAACCCGGCCAAGCGGATGCGTCGCCTCGCCCGGCTCACCGAGGAGCTGGACGAGATCGGGCTGCCGTTCGACGGCTCGCAACCGTGGCACCAGATAGCGGTGGCCGAGATCGACTACGCGCTGCGACCCCACGTCCACGAACGGCGCGTGCCGCGCTACGGCGCGCTCGTCCAACCCACCACCGATCCGTCGACCTGGGAACGCCTCACCAACCTCAGGATCGACAGACGCCCCGTGGGCGACATGGCGCTGTCGGACGCCCGCCGCTACGCCGACGGCATCGTGAGCTGGATGATCCGGGGCACCGACACCGCCGACACCTGGGAGGTGTTCGACCGCCCCGCCGGCTCCGAGCGGGACCTGGTGGTGATCGCCGAGGCGCTGGGAGCGCTGGTGGTCCAACGCCACGCGTCGGGCCAGATCCGCCTGGTGAGCAACGACCACGGCGTCTTCCGCTGGGACGGGATCGACTGGGTGCGTCAGCCGTTGGTGCGACGCTGGATCGACTCCGTCGACGCCTGCGGCAAGTTCGGCGACCGCCAGGTCTTCGAGACGCTCCTCGAGTTCGCGGTGCACGACCTCGGCGCCAGCGGCATCGGGGCCACCCTCGTGTATCGACCCGACCAGAGCCGGCAGGCCAGCTTCGACCACCGCCTGGCCGCCCCTCCCCCGCTGCGCATCACCCAGCCGGCCGACCTCGCCCCACTGCGCCACGCACTGGCCCAGGTCGATGGAGCAGCGCTGTTCGACGCCGACGGCACCCTCACCGCCATGGGCGTGCGGCTGGTCCCGTCACCTACCGCCGAGGCCGAGGTCGACGGCTATCGCGGCATGCGCCACACCTCGGGTCGCCGCTACAGCTACGACGATCCCGCCGCCACCGTCATCGTGGTGAGCGAGGACGGCCCGGTCACCGTCCTCCGCAACGGCCACCTGCTGGGCGCATCGACACCAGTGGTCGAACCCGGGGCGGACCAGCCTCCCGATCTGGCCACCCAGCCCGGTCAGCGGTCGAGCGGCACTCGGCGCCTTCTGGTCACCGATCGCGCTGTCCGGGGCCACGATCGGTGACCAGAACCCGGCAGAGCTCGGTGACCGACCCCATTACGCGGGCCGACCCGGCCTGACCGGAGGGGACCAGTCGGGCCGGGTCGGCCATGTCCGGCTGCGACCTGGAGCCATCAGGTCGTGTCCGGTCCGCCACAGGGGCACGTTGCGAACCGGCTGCCGGCAGTGCTCTGCAGGCTGGGTACGGGCCGGCGGTCGGGGGCTGTCTAGGTTCCCGCCACCGGCCCGTGCTCAGCCCTCCATGGGATCTTCGACCAAGGCCAGGGCGGCGGGGAACAACACGTTGTTCTCCTTGTGGATGTGGAGGTGGGTGTCTCGCTCCACCGCCTCCAGGCCCTGGAAGGCCGCGTGGTAGGAGCCGCAGCCGTCGTCGGGCACCTTGTAGTCGTTCGTGAGCCGCCGCAGCTTCTCGAGGATCTCGCCGGTGGCCTCGTGCTCCTGCATCATGCGGGCGATCGGGTGACCCACCGACCCGCAGTGCGACGGCACCTCCTCCCCCTCGCCCGCCGCCAGCGAGCGGATCATCGGGAAGAGGATCATCTCCTCCTTGGCCATGTGCGGCTCGAGGTCGTCGTGCAGTTCGACCACCGTCACCGCCACCTCGATCAGCTCGGGATGGGAATCACCGTGCACCGCGGCGATCTTGGCGGTGAGGTCGATGAGGCGAGGCAGCTCGGCGTGCAGGTAGGCGTGGTGGGTGCCCTCGATGTGGTCCACCAGCTCGGCCGGGCCCATGTCGGCGTAGGCGGGACGGCGGTCGGAGACGATGTCGCCCGCAGCCTTCTCGTCGGCGGAGATCACGTCGTCCATCACCGCTCCGGCGTCGAGGCCGGCAGCCGCGGCGGCCTCGTTGAGGGACCGGGCACCGTGGCAGCAGTAGTCGATGCCGAGCCGCTCGAACACGGAGATGGCACCGGGGTGGTCGGTCACGATCTCGCCGAGGGTTCGATCGGTGTCGATGATGGTCATGGGACTGCTCCTTCGGCAGGTGGTGGATCTCTGGTCTGGGTGTGGAGTGGATCTCTGGGTCAGATGAGGGCGGCGGAGAGGGCGGTGACGGCCACCAGCCCGAGCCCGATGCCGAGCTGGGTGAAGCCGAGGACCTTGGGCTTGATCGGGGGACGACGGACCACGACCAGCTCGCCGACGGCCACCACGGCCATGAACGCGGCGCCGAGCACGACCTGTCGCGACACCGCCACGGCGGCAACCGCAACGGCCAGCCCGGCCACCTGGGCCCAGTCGCTGGACCGGGTGGGCGCGTCGTCGACGGAGCCTTCGTGGGCTCCCGGTCGCTTGGCGCCCTGCTTCTGCTGGAGCTCCTTGCGGAACCGCACGACCTGGACCCGGGCGAAGGCGACGGTGGCCACGGCACGGGCGGCGAGGATCAGCCACAGCGCCACGGCCAACCGGGCGTCGGCGCCACCGGCGATGGCCACCGCGGCCGCCACCGAGCAGATGCCCACCGAGCCGGCCAGCTCCGGGATGAGGCGGCGGCCCCGGCTCCGGATGTCGAACCAGAGCTCGAGCAGGATGAACGGTGTGGCCACCGCTATGGGCACCAGCCAACGCGGGCCGGCCAGGGCCAGGGCGGTGGCGGCGAGCACGGCGAGGAGCGCCAGCTCACCGGCCGCGACCTTGGTGGCGAGGCGGGTCCGTTCGAGCACGCGCCCGCGACGTCGATCGATCACCGCCAGCTTCAGGGGCGTGCGGACCAGGAAGGCGACGACCGCTGCCACCGCGATGGCGGCACCGGCCCACGAAGGGGCCACCAGAAGACCCAGGAGACCGGGCTCGGCCGACAGACCCCAGCCACCGTGCTCGGCTGGGAGGGCGACCGTCTTCCACGTAGCCCGCTCCCGGCCCGATGCGTTGGCGGCACCGCCCCGACCCACCTCGTGCCCCGCGTCATGGCCCCCGTCGACCCGGCCGCGGGTGACCGCCACGGTCTGGTCGACGGGGGCATCGGTGCGGCGAGTGACCGTCGCCGCAGTGGGGTTCTGGTGTGTGGGGTGGGGATCGTTGCGGGGCAGGCTCCGCGAGCCCGCCGCTGAGCCGTTGCGAGGGCGCGAGACGGTGGTCATCGTCCGACCCCCGCGGTGGCGAAGTCGAGCATCGAGGTGCTGTCGAGCGTGTTCACGAGCTGGTGACGGGCCTGGGCCCAGGCGTCGTGGACGAGGCAGGCCTGGTGGCTGTCGCACGGCCGGTCGATGACGACGCAGCGGCCCGAGTGGGTGGGGCCCTCGGCCGCCTCGATCACCTCGTGGACCGACACGTCGGCCAGATCGACAGCCAGTTCGTAGCCGCCGGTTGGTCCAGGCACCGACACCACCCAGCCGGCTCGAACCAGCGGACCGACCACCTGGGGGATGAACCCGGTGGTGGTCTCGAGCTGCTCGGCGAGGTCGCCCGCCTTCAACCGTCCGGCCCCGGCCAACGCCACCATCGTGCGGGCCGCCAGGTCGGACTTCCGAGTCAGCTCCAATCTCATAGTCTCACACTAAGAGATTAAGAGATCCCCGGCAAGGCCCTGCCCACCCGATCGCGAGCAACATCGGTCACACCGCCCGACCCGTCGCTCCCTCCCCCTCCCCCCTCCGTCGACCCCTCCCCCTCCCCCCTCCGAATCGTGTGGGCAAACGGCAGGCTCGTAGCCGACCTGCTGCCCACGCGATCGATGGAGCGTCCCAGGCCTCCCGCCCCCTCCCCTCCGGATCGCGTGGGCATTTGCCCGGCTGGGAGACCCGGCCATGCCCACGCGATCCCCGAACGCCACCCGACCCCGCGACGCGTGGGCATACGACCAGCCCGTAGACGGTCTCCTGCCCACGCGACCGTCGACGCAGGCGGGTCGAAAACCTGACGGTGCGTCAGGTTTTGGCGGCGCGGCGGCTGGCGCCGTGCCACCATGCGGGCGTGCACCCCCTCGACGAGTACCCCCTCCACCAGGCCCCGTTGTCGATGGCCTACATGGCCACGTCGGACCGCAACGCCTACGACCGCTACTACTTCAACGCCCACGACCGCTCGGGCGACGTGTGGCTGGTGGCGGGGCTGGGCATCTACCCCAACCTGGGCGTGATCGATGCCTTCGTGGCCATCCGCCACGGCGACCACCAGGTGACCATCCGCTCCAGCGACGCCCTCGACGGCCACGATCGCATGGCCCCGGCGGTGGGCCCGATCGCGCTGGAGGTGATCGAACCGCTCGAGCAGATCCGCCTCACCTGCGATGCCCCCGACCTGGGCGTGGAGGTCGACATCACCTGGACCGGGTCGTGCCCGGTGATCGACGAGGAGCCCCACGTCTGGCGCAGCGGTCCGCGCATCGTGCTGGAGGCCCAGCGCTTCGCCCAACTCGGATCGTGGGAAGGCCGCATCTCGCTGAGCTCGCAGACCGACGGCGCTTCCTCGGCCACCGAGTGGAACGTCACGCCCGACCTCTGGCTCGGCAGCCGCGACCGGTCGTGGGGCATCCGCCCGATCGGCGAGGCCGAGCCGCCCGGCCGCAACGCCGACGAGCCCCTCGAGGGCTTCTGGTGGACCTACGTGCCGATGCGCTTCGACGACTACAGCATCATCCTCATCGCCCAGGAGTCGCCCGACGGCCACCGCACCCTCAACGACGCGGTGCGGGTCTGGCACCGCGGCACCGAGCGGGCCGAGCAGCTCGACCAGCTGGGCTGGCCCCGCTACCACATCCACTACACCCCTGGCACCCGCGTCCCCACCGGCGCCACCATCCACCTCACCGAAGCCGATGGCACCCCGCTCACGCTCGAGGTCACGTCGCACGGGAACATGCCGCTCAACGCCGGCGCGGGCTACGGCGGCGACCCGACCTGGGCCCACGGCGCCTGGCGCGGACGGGACTGGGTCGAACGGGTGGAGACCGACCACACCGACCCCGACGTGGTGTCCATGGCCACCTTCGGCGTGATCGACCACGTCGGCAGCGCCACCCTCACCCGCCACGCCACCGAGGGCAGCGGCAGCGGCGACACGACCGACCAGGGCTGGGGCATGTTCGAGCACGCCACCTTCGGCCGCCACTCCCCCAGCGGCTTCGAGGACTGGGCGGCCGTGGCCGACTAGCCAGCCGGATCGGGGGCCGGGCCGGGGACCTGGCCCGGGTCGACCAACCCGTGGCGCATGGCGCGCAGTGCCGCCGCAGCGCGCGACGACACGCCGAGCTTGGCGTAGACGTGCTCGACGTGGTTGCCCACCGTCTTGGGCCGGATCGACAGCTCCCGCGCGATCTGCTTGTTGGACAGGCCCTGGGCGAGGAGGCCGAGCACCTCGGTCTCGCGGGCGGTGAGCCCGTCGGGACCCCCGGCGCGGGTCCTGCGGGTGGGTCGACCGGCCGCGCTGAGCACCGCGTCCACCGCCACGGGGTCCAAGCGACCGGCGTCGGCATCGGCCCGGAGCTCGACGGTGGCCCGGTCCGGGTCAAGCGACGGCCGGTGCGGTCGGGGTTGTCGCATGGCGTGGTAGGCGTCGGCCGCGGCGAGGATCCGCGTCGGGGCACCGAGCAACGACCCCGACAGGCCACGGTGGTAGCCCGAGCCGTCCATGCGCTCGTGGTGCGCGGCGGCCAGGACGCCGATGCGCGCCAGGGGCTCGGGGCGGCTGAACATGCGCTCGACGAGGTAGGCGTGCATGCGGACGCGCTCCAGCTCGGTGGCGGTGAGCGCGCCCGGCTTCTGCCAGATTCCAGCCGGGACGCCGGAGCGCCCGACGTCGTGGACGAACGCGGCTCGACGCAGCAGGCGACGGGTCGACGCCGGCAGCTGCAACTCGGCGGCAGCCCCGTCGGCCAGCGCCGCGGTGCCCTGTGCGTGACCGGCGAAGCAGTGGCAGCGCAGGTCGCAGAAGTCGCCGATGGCGGCCAGGTCGTCGTCGAGCTCGGCCTCACCCAGCTCGCGCACGGACGGGTCCACAGCCGGCGGCGCGGCGTCGAGTTCGTCGAACAGCGGGTCCGGGTCGGTCACGAGCGCGTCGACGACCGCAGGGTCGAAGTGGGTGCCACGGCGGGCGGTGGCCACCGCCACCGCGCCCTCGACGCCACCGGTGCGGTGCACGACCTCGACCGTCTCGGCCACGTGGGAGATGCGGGCGGGCAGCGGGATCTCGTCGCCGCCGTGGGCGGGGGACCCCTGCCCGTCCCACCGGGCGTAGCTCTGCTCGATGCTGGATCGCACGACGCCGTCGAGACCGAGCCGCCCGGCGAGCACGCCGGCGGCGGCGCAGTGATCGGCCATCTGGGCGATGACGTTGCCGCCGCGCGACGCCATCAACCGGCCGACCCGCGCTGCCCGCTGCCACCCCGATCCCGCCGACGCGGCCCGCCGGAGCATGTAGGCCATCGCCGGCATCCCCGCCAGGTCCACGTGGGGCACACCGGCGCGGAAGGCGATGTCGTCACCGAAGCTGGCGGCCACGTCGTCGCCGTACACCGAGCAGGCCACGTACGTCAGCAGCGATGCCTCGCGCAGTCGGTCCAGGTCACGGTCCTCCAGCCCCAGCCGGCGCCCCAGCCGCATCGCGATGCGGCTCGACCGTTGCATGTGCTCGATCGGCTGACCCAGACCCAGGTCGGTGGCCAGGGACAGCGCGCTCAGCAGGTCGTCGAGCGCGACGCCCGACCCGGTCCCGTCGTCGTCCATGTCTCGACCGTACGCGCGTCGCCGCCACCGTTTCCTGGGGTGAACGCCTCATGTGCCCAAGGGCCGCTCTTCGTACGGTCGATGTGTCATCTACGACAGGAGGAAACGACATGCCGAAGTACGTGATCGAGCGAACCGTTCCGGGTGCGGGAGAGATGAGCCCAGAGGACCTGCGGGGCATCGCGGCCCAGTCGAACGAGGTGCTGCGCAGACACCGCCGGTCCCCCATCGCGTGGGCAAACCACGGTCTCCAGGCCCACCGTTTGCCCACGCGACCCGGCAAAACCCACAAAAACAGGAAGCGACCGGCCAAGGGGAGGCCGGTCGCTTCAACGGTCTGAACGGCAGGGGAACCGTTCGACCCGTCGCTCGAGGTGCGGGAGGGGGACCCGTTCACCTCGGCGGTCTTGGTAAGCAAAGTTTCGCCTTTTGCAAGCAATCTGTCCAACAGTT
>JAAZBK010000443.1 GCA_012513855.1 Acidimicrobiales bacterium | reverse complement strand
GGATCGAGCGGCGCACCGACCCGCGGCGGCGCCCACGTGCTGCCGACCGGACGGAACTTCTATTCCGTGGACCCCAAGGCCATCCCCTCCGGGCTGGCCTGGGACGTCGGGTGCGCCCTGGCCGATCGCCTCCTCGAACGTCACCTCGACGAGACCGGCACCTACCCTCGCACCGTGGGCGTGGTGGTCTGGGGCACCGCCAACATGCGCACCCAAGGCGACGACGTGGCCGAGGTGCTGGCCCTGCTCGGGGTCCGGCCCCGGTGGCACGAGCACTCCGGTCGGGTCGAGGGTCTCGAGGTCATCTCCCTCGAAGATCTGGGCCGACCCCGGGTTGACGTGACCGTGCGCATCTCGGGGTTCTTCCGCGATGCCTTCCCCGACGTGGTCGACCTCATCGACGACGCGGTGCGCCTGGTGGGCGAGTTGGACGAGCAACCCGACGACAACCCCATCCGGGCTGCGGGGCTCGACGACGCCCGGGTCTTCGGACCGGCACCGGGCGCCTACGGCTCGGGCATCTACCAGGCCATCGAGGGTCAGGCGTGGCGGACGCGCACCGACCTCGCCGACGTGTACCTCGCGTGGTCCGGCTTCGCCTACCGGCGCGGACAAGGAGGGGTTGCGGCGCCCGAGGCGATCCGTCGTCGCTTCGCGGCCATCGACGTGGCGGTCAAGAACCAGGACAACCGCGAGCACGACATCTTCGACAGCGACGACTACTTCCAGGACCACGGCGGCATGGTGGCCACCGTCGAGTCGCTCTCGGGGCGCGCCCCCCGAGCGTGGTTCGGGGACTCCGCCGACCCGTCGCGGCCCCAGGTCCGATCGCTCGCCGAGGAGGCGGCCCGCGTGGTGCGCACCCGCGTCCTCAACCCGAAGTGGCTGGCTGCCATGCGCAACCACGGGTACAAGGGCGCCTTCGAGGTGAGCGCCACGGTCGACTACCTCTTCGGCTACGACGCCACCGCCGGCGTGGTCGAGGACTGGATGTACGAACGCGTCACCCAGGCCTACGTGGCCGACCCGGTGATGCGCGACTTCTTCGAACGGTCGAACCCTTGGGCGCTGCGGGCCGTGTGCGAACGCCTGCTGGAGGCCGACGAGCGCGATCTCTGGGACGCGAGCGACGAGGCCCGGACCGCCCTGCGCAACGGGCTCCTCGCCGCCGAGGGCATGGAGGAGCGACGCACGTGATCGACGAAGACCTCGACACCGTGCCGGCCCGCCCGGCGTTCCCGTTCTCGGCCGTCGTCGGTGCCGAGGACGCCAAGCTCGCCCTGCTCCTGGCCACGATCGATCCCGCGATCGGCGGGGTGCTCCTTCGGGGCGACAAGGGTGCGGCCAAGACCACCCTGGCCAGGGGCCTGGCTGCGCTGAGCGGGGGAACGTCGAACTGCGCGACATCGCCCGCCGGTCCAGGCAACCCGTTCGTGGAACTGCCCCTGGGTGCCACCGAGGAGCGCGTGGTCGGTTCGCTCGACCTGACCGCGGCGCTGACCGGCCAGGGGGTGCGCGTCCAGCGCGGTCTGCTGGCGGAGGCCAACGGCGGGGTGCTCTACGTCGACGAGGTGAACCTGCTCGCCGACCACCTCGTCGACGTGTTGCTCGACGTGGCTGTGAGCGGCATCAACCGCATCGAACGCGACGGCGTGTCGCACGCACACCCCGCCCGGTTCGTCCTGGTCGGTTCCATGAACCCCGAGGAGGGTGACCTGCGACCCCAGCTGCTCGACCGGTTCGGGCTCGCCGCCGACGTCCGCGGCCCAGGTGATCCCACCGTCCGCGCCGCAGCCGTCCGGCGCCGCCTCGACTTCGACGCGGATGCCTCCGGGTTCGTGGATCGATGGTCCGAAGCCGAGGAACGACTCCGGACGCGTCTCGCCGTGTGCGAACCGGCGCCGATCACCGATGCCGACCTCCGGCTGGTGTCCGACCTGTGTGCGGCCGCCGGAGCGGAGGGGCTTCGAGCCGATCTGGTGCTGGCGCGGGCTGCCGCGGCCCATGCCGCATGGCAGGGGCGCCACGAGATCAGCGCCGACGACCTGAGACGGGTGGCACCCCTCGTGCTGGCCCACCGGTCCCGACGCGACCCGCTGGACCACCGCGGTGCGCCGCCCGACACCGACCGGCTGGTGGAGGAGGCCCTAGAGCGTCAGCAGACTCGGACCTCGGTCGGTTCCGGTGACCCCGGCGATCAGGGTGACCGGCACGATGATCCGGGGATCGGCGCCAGCGCCGACCACGACCGGGACCGCGCGTCGGACGGGATCGAGCCGGGCGACTCCAGCCACGGCCCCTCGCCCGACGGTGGCGGGGACAACAACGACGAAGGCGCGAATCGTGGTGGCGGCTCGACCGGTCCTGAGCGCTCGACGAGCTCTGGCGGGCCGTCGCGGAGCGACGGCGTGGTGACGGCTGCGGGTGGTCCGGCTCCGGTGCAGACGCTGCGGAGCGCGGTGCGCGATGCCCCGGTGGGCAACGGTCGCCGGTCGCCGGTGATCACCGAACGGGGTCGCACGATCGGCCACCGACCGGCCGGGGGTGCACCCACCGCAGTGGCGCCCACCGCCACCGTGGCCGCGGCCGCGCAGCGCTGGGCTGCCGATCCGGCGGCGCCATCCACCGTCGAACCTCAGGACCTCCGCGCCCCGGTGCGCACCACCTCGACCGGCAACCTCCTCGTGCTGGCGGTGGACGCCTCCGGATCGATGGGTGCCGACGCCCGTATGGCCGCCGTGAAGGGTGCGTTGCTCGGCCTCCTCGCCGATGCCTACCAGCGGCGTGACCGCGTGGCCCTCGTGACCTTCGGCGGCCGTGGCGCCCAGGTGGTGCTACGCCCCACCGGCAGCGTCGAGGTGGCCAGGACCCGACTCGAGGAGCTGGCCACGGGAGGCGACACCCCGCTCGCCGCCGGGATCCAAGCTGCGCTCGAGCTGGCCGTAGCCGCGGCGACCCCCGCCCTCGAACCGATCCTCGTGGTGGTGACCGACGGCCGGGCCACGACGGGGGATGACCCGCTCGCAGCCGCCATGGCCGCGGCGGCAGCCGTGGCCCGACACCGACTGCCCGCCGTCGTCGTCGACGTGGAGGCGCCGGGTCCCGGTCGCCTGCACCTCGCCGGCCGGCTGGCCGCCGCCATGCACGCCCGGCACCTCACCATGTCGGACATGACCGCCCACCACCTCGAGACGGCCCTGCGCCACCTCTGAGCTGGTTCCCGATCGCTCCCGCGGTCACCCCCTCCCCCCTTCCGCTCACCCACCCGTACCACCCGAACCCGAAAACCAGGAGCCCTCCCTTGCACCGTCGCCCGACCTCTCGAACGCTCGCCCTCCTCTTGGCGGGCGCGCTCGTGCTCGCCTCCTGCGGCGACGACTCGTCCGGCTCCGCCTCGACGACGACCGCAACCGCGCCGACGGCCGTCGACGGAGCCACCGACCCGGACGGCGCCGATCCCGGTGACTCTCCCACCTCCGTGGCGACGTTCCCCGTCACCGTGGAGGGTGAGAACGGCGCGGTGGAGCTGGCGGCCCAGCCAACCAGGATCGTGTCGTTGTCGGCATCGGTCACCGAGGTGCTCTTCTCGATCGACGCTGGCGACCAGGTGATCGCCGTCGACCAGTACTCCGACCACCCCGCAGGCACCCCGATCACCGACCTGAGCGGGTTCCGTCCCAACATCGAGGCCATCGGCGGCTACGAGCCCGACCTGGTGGTCGTCTCCAGCGACCGCGACGGCCTGGTCGACGCCCTCACCGGCGTGGGCATCCCGGTGGTGCTTCTGTCCAGCCCCGACGACCTCGCCAGCCTCTACGACCACATCGCCGTGCTCGGTGCCGCCACCGGCCACCCCGCCGAAGCGCAAGCCCTGGTCGAACAGATGCGGACCGACATCGACGCGCTGGCGGCCGAGGCCCCCGACCGGGACGCACCACTGCCGTACTTCTACGAGCTGAGCGAGGGCCACCACTCGATCACCAGCGACACCTTCGTAGGTGAGCTCCTCGCGCGAGCGGGGCTGGTGAGCATCGGTGACGGTGTCGACGAGGCCGCTGGCGGCTTTCCGCAGCTCTCTGCCGAATACGTGCTCGACGCCGACCCGGCGGTGATCTTCCTCGCCTACACCGACGGCACCGACGCCGACCCGGCAGCCGTGGCGGCCCGTCCCGGCTGGAGCGAGTTGACCGCGGTTCGAGAGGACCGGGTGGTGGCGCTCGATGCCGACGTCGCCTCCCGTTGGGGGCCACGGGTGGTGGACCTCCTCGCCCTCGTGATCGATGCCACCGGGGACGGGCCGACCGCGTGACGACGCCGTGACCGACACGACGACGACCGACCGTGCGCTGGTGGACGACGCCTCCCACCGCACCGGGGCCTCCGTGTGGTGGGAGGCGCGCGCGCGCCCCACCCGGCTGCCCCGGACGTGGCTGCTCGGGGCAGGCGCCGTAGCCACCGGTGCCGTGCTGGCCGCCATGGCGCTCGGCCCGGTGGCCATGCCTCCCGACCAGGTGGCAAGGGTCCTGCTCGACCGGGTGCCCGGGCTGGAGGTGGCGTCGTCGCTGACCCCGTTGCAGGCGTCGATCGTGACTGAGGTGCGCGCGCCTCGGGCGGTGCTCGCCTTCTTGGTCGGTGCACTGCTCGCGGTGAGCGGCGGGGCCTTCCAAGGGGTGTTCCGCAACCCGCTCGCCGATCCCTACCTCTTGGGGGCGGCGTCCGGCGCAGGTCTGGGGGTCACCGTGGTCATCGTCGGGGCGGGCGGCGCGCTTGGCCCCGCCACCGGCGCCGTCCCTCCTGCTGCCTTCGCCGGGGCCGTGATTGCGGTGGCCTTCGCCTACGCGGTCGGGGTCAGCGCCGACGGCCTCCGTTCGAACGGGTCGCTGATCCTGGCGGGGGTGGCGGTGGCAGCGCTCTGCACGGCGCTCCAGACCTTCCTCCTCCAACGGGATGCCGAGGCCATCCGCGACGTCTACGCCTGGCTCCTCGGTCGCTTGAACGTGGCCGGGTGGAGCGACGTACGGCTGCTACTGCCCTATGCGGCGATCACGTTGGTGGTCATCCTGCTCAACGCCAGCCGACTCGACGTACTCGCGGTGGGAGACCGAGAGGCGAAAGCCCTCGGGGCCCGGCCGGGCCGGATCCGGTTGGTGGTGGTGGGCGCGGCCACCTTCGGCGTGGCTGCGGCGGTAGCGGTGAGTGGCCTCATCGGTTTCGTCGGGATCATCGTGCCCCATGCGGTCAGGCTGCGCAGCGGGGCAGGCTACGGCCGGGTTCTCCCGCTGTCGGCCCTGTACGGCGGCGCGTTCCTGTGCCTCGCCGACCTCGTGGCCCGCACCGTCCTCGCTCCGGCCGAGGTGCCGATCGGCGTGATCACCGCCGTGGTCGGAGCACCGTTCTTCCTCCTCGTCATGCGGGCCAGCCGCCCTGTCGGCCTATGAGACCGGCCGTGTACGCCGCCGGGGTCACGGTGTCGATCGACGACCGGACCCTCGTGGATGCGTGTGACGTCACCGTGGGCCGGGGGGACTGGGTGACGATCCTGGGCCCGAACGGCGCAGGCAAGACGACGCTGCTGCACGCCCTCGCGGGCCTGGTGCCGTCGGCAGGGCGCATCGAGATCGACGGGGCTCCCATCGGCCACCTCGACCGCAGGGCTCGGGCTCGCGCCGTTGCCGTGGTACCCCAGTCGCCCACGATCCCGAGGGGCATGACGGTGGCCCACTACGTGCTGCTCGGGCGGACCGCCCACCTCGGTCCGCTGGGCCGGGAGAGCGGTCATGACCGGTCGGTGGTCGACCGCTGCCTCGCCCAGCTCGACCTGGAAGCCCTGGCCGGGCGGACGGTCCACACTCTGTCGGGAGGCGAACGCCAACGGGTTGTACTCGCCCGGGGTCTGGCCCAGGAGGCGCCCCTGCTGTTCCTAGACGAACCCACCACCGCCCTCGACATAGCCCACCAGCAGGACATCCTCGAGTTGATCGACACCCTCCGGCAGCGCCTTGCCCTCACCGTGGTGTCGACCATGCACGACCTCAGCCTGGCTGCGCAGTACGGCGACCACCTCGTGGTCCTCCAGGCCGGACGAGTCGTGATGTCGGGCCCCGCCCGCCAGGTCCTGACCGCTCCCCAGATCGAACGCCACTTCGGCGCCCGGGTCGACGTGATCCGCCACCGCGGCGCGCTCGTGGTCGTACCCCGGCGAACCCCATCCAACCAAGGAGACCAAGCATGACCGAACGCACGCCAGAAGACATTCCCACCGACGACCCTCGTCCTGCCGACCTCCGGCGGGCTCCCTCCCTGGTGCTCGTGAACACCGGCAACGGCAAGGGCAAGACCTCGGCCGGCATCGGCGTGGTGGTGCGCGGCGTGGCCCGGGGCTGGCCGGTCGCGGTCGTCCAGTTCTTGAAGTCGGGCACCTGGAAGACCGGCGAGGAGAAGGTGTGTCGCCAGCTCGGCGTCGAGTGGTGGGCGATCGGTGAAGGGTTCACCTGGGACTCCGAGGACCTCACGCGCGACCAGGCGGTGGCCGCGGAGGCGTGGGGGCACGCCAAGGCGGTGATCACTGCCGGTGATCACCAACTGGTGCTGCTCGACGAGGTCACGTACCCGCTCAACTGGGGATGGATCGACCGAAACGATCTGCTCACCACCATCCGGGACCGACCGGCCCACGTGAACGTGGTGTGCACCGGGCGCAACGCCCCGGATGACCTCGTCGACATCGCCGACACGGTGACCACCATGGAGGTGCGCAAGCACGCGTACCAACAGGGGATCCGAGCAAAGAAGGGCATCGACTACTGATGGCCGGTCACCCCTGATGTGCCACGACGAGCTCAACCTCAAGCAGGTCGCTCGCGTCCTCGACGTGCACTACATGACCGCGTACCGCTACGTGCGGGCCGGCCGGTTGCCCGCTCGGCGTGAGGGCGCGGTCTGGCTCGTCCGCTCCGAAGACCTGGACGCCTACCGCGGGCTCCAAACCACGGCGCACGACCACGACCACAGTCCGTCCCGAGCGCCGGGGGTGGTCGATTGGCCCGGCCGACTCCGCTCCCACCTCGTGGCCGGCGACGAGGCCGGGGCGTGGACGGTGGTGGAATCGTCCCTGACCTCGGGGTGGTCGCCCGAGTCGGTGCTCCTCGACATCGTCGGCCCGGCGCTCCACGGAGACGAGACCGGCGCTGGGGCAGCGAACGCTCACCTGGCGGCCACCACGGCACAGCGGGTCAGCGCGGTGCTCGCGGCCCGGTTCCGGCGTCGCGGCCGGTGGCGGGGCACCGTCGTGCTCGGGGCCCCGCCCGGAGAGCACCATGCCGTGGCCATCACGGTGCTCGCCGACCTGTTGCGGCTTCGCAACATCGCCGTGCTGGAGCTGGGCGCCGACGTCCCGCCGGCGGCGTTCGTCGATGCGGCGACGGAGGCAGATCGGCTGATCGCCGTCGGCATCAGCGTGTCGACAGCGGACCAGCTTCCGGGTGCAGCATCGGTCGCCACAGCGGTGCGCTCCTTCGACCCCGACGTGCCCGTGCTGTTGGGAGGCCAGGCCGTGTGCAGTCCCGAGATCAGTGCCATCGCCGGCGCCACCGGGTGGGCCGAGGACGGTCGGGGGTTCCTGGCCCTGATCGCCGACCTCTTGCCCGCACCGCGGCCCCGGGGCCCCGCGGTCTCATCAGCCGGCGTTTCACAGCAATAGCTGCCCGTTGTGGTCGACGTCCTACACGCGCATCATGCAGCCGGTCAGCCCCTCGATGTCAGGACGAACGAAGCGGTGCACGGTCAGGTGCCACGAACGATCGTGGAGAAGCAGACGGCGTGGCGGGTACCGGTGGTGTTCGGGCTCCTCGTGGTCGTCGTGGTGCTGGGGTTCCTCCTCCTGATCGGCCAGGGCTCGGTGGCGATCCCCATCGATGAGGTGGCTTCGATCCTCCTCGGCGGTGAACCGGCCCGGGCCGTGCACGAGACCATCGTGTTCGATGCCCGCCTCCCGAAGGCCCTCACGGCAGTGGCAGCGGGTGCTGCGCTGGCCGTCGGTGGCGCCCAGATGCAGACGCTGTTCCGCAACCCCTTGGCGGACCCCTTCGTGCTCGGGGTCAGCTCCGGCGCCACCCTTGGTGCTGCGGTGGTGATCCTCGGCACGGCCGGCTCGGGTGCGGGATGGCTCGGTGGTCTCGATGCCATCGGTCGGTTCGGCGTCGCCGGCGCCGCGGTCTTCGGCGCGGCGGCCACCCTCCTCCTGGCGCTGCTCTTCGCCCGCCGGGTGGGGAGCCCCGTCACGGTGCTCATCGTGGGCGTGATGTTCGGCTACCTCGCCGGCGCCATGGTCGACGTGCTCACCTACTACGCCGACCCCGAGCGGCTGCGCGGCCTGGCCCAGTTCTCCCGGGGCACCGTGCGCGACGTGACCTGGGACGAGCTTCGGATCGTCGGCCCGGTTTGCTTTGTGGTCACCCTGGCGGCCCCGTTCATGGCCAAGCCGCTCAACCTCTTGTTGCTCGGCGAGCGGTACGCCTCGACGATGGGCATCGAGGTCCGGCGGGTCCAGTTCCTCACGCTCATCAGCGTCGCCGTGCTGGCCGGGGTGACCACCGCCTTCTGTGGCGGGATCGGCTTCGTGGGTCTGGCGGCTCCGCACCTGGTGCGGGG
>JAAZBK010000442.1 GCA_012513855.1 Acidimicrobiales bacterium | reverse complement strand
GCTGCACCATCTCGGGCTGGAAGTTGTAGAAGACCGCGCTGCACACCTCGCCACCGACGGGCCCCATCGGTGCGACGCGGGAGGCGAAGTAGCCCTGCCAGAAGCCCTTCAATCCGATCGACTTGTACGCCGTGGTGACCTCTTCGCTGAAGTAGGTGACCGCGTGGATGGGCTCCAGGAGGTGCCACATGTCGCGGGCGGTCTTGCGCTGGGCATCGACGGTCATCTCGTCCACCTCCCTGGCCGGCACCCGACGGTGCCTGCCTGGATTCTGTCGTCCGTTGGGCAGACGTGCTGGACCGCCGCGGTCAGGTGCTTCCCTGATCGGAGTGGATGTGGGCGCGGTGGCCGTCGCGGTCGAAGATCATGATCAGCTCGGCGGGCCCGTCGAAGGCCGCGAACGAGTGCGGGGTCATGGTGGCGAACTCGGCGGCCTCCCCGGTCTCGACCACGACCTCGCGATCGCCCAGCCACAGTCGTATGCGCCCCTCGATCACGAAGAACCAGTCGTGACCCGGGTGGACCCGTTGCTCGGGCTTCGCGTCGGAGGGCTCCAGCCGCACCTTGATGGCGATGGTGTTGCCCGTGGCCCGGCCGAGCATCCAGGTGGTGCGGCCACCGGAGCGGTTCGGCGCGGGCCGGATGACCACATCGTCGTCAGCGGTGACGTCGAGCAGGGCATCGAGGCCCACCTGTAGGGCGCCTGCGAGGGGCAGGAGGACATCGAGGCTGATGGTCCGCTTGCCCGTCTCGATGCGGCTGATGGTCGAGGCGCTGAGGTTGGAGCGCTCGCCCAGCTCCTCGAGCGACAGGCCCAACGTGGTCCGGAGGCTTCGGAGCCGGGTCCGGACGACGTGTTCGATCTCGTTCAGCTCAGCCATCGACGATCCCTCCGGACCCTGGCCAGTCTTGCGGATCCTGCAAGGCCGCTTGCGTTTGGTGCCAAGCACCGTATCGTCACGGTCATGACCGAACACAAGCCCCGGGTCGCCGAGCGTCACTGCGACGTAGCCGTCATAGGTGGATCCGCTGCTGGCCTGGCGGCGGCCCTCCAGCTCGGCCGGCAGCGCCGCCGGGTGATCGTGGTCGACGCCGGCGAACCGCGCAACGCCCCCGCAGCTCACATGCACAGCTACCTCGGCCACGAGGGGCTCCCTCCGTCGGAGCTCACCGCCATCGGCCGGACCGAGGTCCGCAGCTACGGCAACGAGATCCTCTCGGCCCGGGCCGTCGACGTGGTCCGCGTCGACGATGCCCACTTCCGCGTCGAGCTGGAAGGAGGCGGGGCGGTGGTCGCCCGACGGGTCGTGGCGGCCACCGGGCTGGTCGACGTGCTCCCAGACATCGATGGGCTGCGTGAGCACTGGGGTGGCGATGTGATCCACTGCCCCTTCTGCCACGGCTACGAGGTTCGGGACCAGCGAATCGTGCAGATCATCACCCACCCGGCCGGGCTCCACCCGGCTCCGCTCTTCCGGCAGCTGACCGACCGGCTCACCGTGATCCTCCACGAAGGCGTGAACGGAGATGATCCGCAACTGGATGCTCTCAGGGCAGCCGGGGTGACGGTGCTCGACGACCGCGTGCGGCGTCTCGTGACCGGCGACGACGGGCACCTGGCGGCGGTGGAACTGGAGGACGGAACGCGCATCGACGCCGACGCGGTGGCGGTCGGTCCGCGCTTCAGGGTGAGGGTCGAACCGTTCGCTTCGCTGGGACTGGTGACCACCGAGCACCCGATGGGTTTAGGGGACCACGTCGAGACCGATCCGCTCGGCGAGACCACGGTGCCCGGGCTCTACGCAGCCGGGAACGTGACCGACCCGAGCCAGCAGGTGCTCCAGGCTGCCGCCAACGGAGCCCGGGTCGGGGGCATGATCAGCTTCAGCCTCGCCCGTGAGGACATCGACGCGGCGGGCCGGCCCTCGCCGATCG
>JAAZBK010000441.1 GCA_012513855.1 Acidimicrobiales bacterium | reverse complement strand
TCGACTTCATCCTGCTCGAGCCCGGTGGGTTGTACGAGAGCACCGGTGATCCGGCTGAGTTGTCGATCTCGCTGCCAGACCGCGACGACAGAACCGGATACCTCGCCGACGAGATCGACGCGCCCGCTTCCGGCCGCACCGCGTCGGGCACGTTCACCGCATCGAACCACCTCGGCGACACGCTGAGCGGCACGATCGATGCGTCATGTTGAGGGGAGCCGTGCTGCTGACCGGCAGAGCGCCGGGGCCTCGCGTCGGGTGCCAACACGCACCTGGTGTTCGGCCGCAACGAACCGGCGCTGCACCTCCTGCACCGCAGCTACGATGAGGTGCTCTCCCGCCACTGAGCCGTGCTTCCGCCGTACTGAGCGGGGCCTGGAGCGGCGGGCCTCAGATCAGGCCGCGGCTGGTGCCCCCGTCGACGGCGATGCCCGCGCCGGTCACGAAGGCGGCCGGAGCGCCGCAGAGGAAGGCGACCACGTCGCCGAAGTCGGCGGCGTCGCCGAGGCGCTTCGCCGGTACGTCGACGAGCAGCGTCTCCAGGTCCTTGACGCCAAGGCCGCTCAAGCGATCGGTGGCGTGCACGCCGGGCTGGACCGAGTTGACCGTGACCCCGTCGGCCGCCACCTCGGCCGCCAGGACCTTGAGGAAGCCGGTGACCCCGGCCCGGGACACCGACGACGCCATCAGCCGGCCGATCGGCTGGCGAGCGCCTACCGAGGTGATGGCCACCACGCGCCCCCACCCGGCCTCCTGCATGGCGGGGACGGCGCGTCGACAGAGGGCCACCGTGGAGAGCAGGTTGAGGTCGAGGGCGACCCGGTAGGCGTCGAGATCGGTCGATGCGAAGGTCCCCGGCGGCGGTCCGCCGGCGTTGGCGACGAGGATCTCAACCGAGCCGAGGACGGCGTGAGCGTCGTCGAACAGGCGCTCGGCACCCTCCGGGGTGGCCACATCCGCCACCACACCACTGGCGTTGCCGCCTTCGGCTCGGATGGCGGCGACGGCGGCGTCGAGCACGTCGGCCCGGCGTCCGGACACCACGACTCGCGCTCCCTCGCGTGCGAGCGAGCGGGCCGCTTCGAATCCAAGTCCCGCCGATGAGGCGGCGACCAGCGCGGTGCGGCCGGCTATCCCGAGGTCCATCGGGTCAGTTTGCCGCTTCGGTGGCGGCCCGCTCCACGAGCACCCTGGCCAGGTGCTGTCGGTAGGCGGCGGAGGCGACAGCGCACCGCCGTCCGACACTCCGCCAACCTTGCCGAGCTCCTGTACCGGTGCGAGCTCGCTTCTCGCTTCGCCGGGCTGGGCTTGTCAGACCCGTGAGTCGACCGAAGTCAGGGCCAGGAACGGTCGACGTCGACGACGATGCGGATGTGGGCAACCTGGACCCGCTCGCGACCCGTAACTGGATCTACGTCCGGCAACACGATCAGCGGGCACAGCCCCTGCGACGTGGGACCATCGGGTGATGCGCGCCCCAGATGCACCCGACCTGTACGAGGGCCTGATCACCACCCGGGCCATCCGCCGGTACCGCCCAGACGACATCCCCGACGACGACCTGTGCAAGATCCTCTTCGCCGCCACCAGAGGTCCCTCGGGACACAACACGCAGCCGTTCCGGTTCCTGGTGCTGCGACGAGATCCTGACGCGGCCGAAGCGCGGAGCATCCTCGGCGAGGGGTTTCGGGAGGCATGGGCCCCCAACCGCGTCGAACCGGCCGACGACGACCTCAGCCGCCCGGCGCGCATGGCCCGAACGATGAACGAGTTCGTCGACAGCATCGCCGAAGCACCGGTGATCGTGTTCGCTTGCTTCCGGTCCGCTGGGCAACGCGGCGACATCAGCGCCGGTGCGTCGGTGTACCCGGCCTGCCAGAACCTGCTCCTGGCAGCTCGCGCGCTCGGGTACGGCGGGGTCATGACCCAGTGGCACCGACCGGTGAGCGATCAGCTCGAGCCGGCCCTCGGACTGCCCGATGGAGTGTCCATCGTGAACACGATCCCGCTCGGTCGACCCGTCGGGTCCCACGGACCCGTGCGACGACTGCCGCTCGAGGATCTCGTCTTCGAAGGCCGCTACGGCAGCCCCGCGAGCTGGGCTCGGGACCCGGAAGGCACCCGCTACACAGGCGGCTGATCCGGCGCCTTTCGGGGGTCCGCGACGGACCGGGCCCCCTCGGTGCGAGGCTCCGGCCATGGAGATGACACCTGAGCAGGTCCTCGACGCCCCGTTCCGTGCCTCGCCTGCTCGACGAAGGTGGGTTCCCCCGCTGCTCCACGGCTCATGCATCGCGAACGGCGAGCGATCGTCCCGCAAGCAGCAGCAGGCCGACGGTCCAGACGACGAGCACGAGCACCGCGGCGGCCGGGTGCAGGTCGGCTTGAGGATGACGACGGGGATGGCTCGATCGGTGCTGGCCTCGTAGCCGGCCCAGACGAAGGTGACCTGGGACCTCGCTGCGCTCTAGGTCTGAGTAGAGCGGCGACCGATGATGAGTAGCGCCGACACGCGAAGCCGTCCGTAACGTGCTCGGCAAGGATGACCTGAGGAGCATCGCGTGTCCAGATTCCGTCCCTTCCCACACGACCGACCTCGACGTAGCTGGGCGCTAGTGGCGGGCATCGCTGCACTGGTCCTAGCCGGGTGCGGTGGCGGTGGTGATGGCGGCCTCGGTGCCGCGTTGGATTCCATCGACGATGCAAACCCGGGAAGCGCTAGCGGCCTCGGCGCGGACGACGGCGCGTTCGGTGGCGGTGGCGGGCTCGAGCTCGGCCCGGTGACCGCTACCGCCGATCCCGGACATGCTGTGGTGACGGTGGAGGACGGGCCGACCATCGATCTCGCTGCCGCCCGCGACGGGGGAAGGTTCTACTGCATCCTCGACGAGGACGAGATCAGGTTCGAGGTCAGCGGCACCGAGGACCGAAGCATGACCTTGACCGCGTTCGACAACGGGATGGGCTTGAACGCCAACTTGACCGTCGATTCCGACGAAGACCCCGATCGATGGATCCAGTACGGCGGCGCTCTCGAGGGCACCCTTGGGCTGGACGTCGAGAGCGGCGAGGTCAGCTACGAGGGTCCCGCCCTTCGGCAGGACCGGTACGCGATGTCCGACGGCGATCTCGACATGCCCACCGTGAACGTGACCGTGGCGATCAACTGCGGGCTGGAGCACTCGACCGCTGAGTTCGACGGTGAGGAGTTCTCATTCGCTCCCTTCGAGACCGACTCCAGCCTCTCCTGCTTGGCGACCGACGAAGGAGACATCGATGTAGACCTCGCCTACCAGATTCCCGAGCGACGTCGGCTGAACGTGGACGTTCGAGCCGATTCGGGCGGCATCATCGGCCATGCGATCGTCGAGTCCGACGGCAAGAAGTGGCGCGCCTTGATCTCGACGACCCAGGGGACCGACACCGGCCTCTCGGTCGACGGGGGCACCCTGACCTACACCGGAACCTTCACCCAGACCTCCGACTCCGGCGGTTCGGAGACCGAGGTCGAAGGCACAGTGACGGTGCACTGCCCGACCTGACCCGCACCAGCGAGCCGGTGGCGTACGGCCCCGCAGCGGGTTCGATCCGGTTAGGTCGAGCAGGTCTAGGGGTCATAGGACCGATCCTCGGCCTTCCCCACCGACCCGTTCCATACCTTCCAGTACCGCTGAGCTGGAGTTTCGCGCGTTCGACGTGACCAGTCCGCACCACCGCGAACCGGGCTAGCTCGCGGTGCGGGCGAGGTAGATGGTGTTCGTTGCCTCGCCGCCGGTGTGATGGTTGGGGAACCGGACCTCGTGGGCGTCGCAGCTCGCGAACACCGCGCGGGCGGTGGCGAGGAAGGTGTCGTCGGGCTGGTCGGACCAGAGCGCGAACACACCGCCAGGCCGGATCCGTTCGCCGACGCGGCGGAGCCCGTCGGATCCGTAGAAGGCGCTGTGGCTGGGGTGCAGCACGTGGCTGGGGGTGTGGTCGACGTCGAGAAGCACGACGTCGTAGCGATCCGGGCTGTCGGGTCTGAACGGCGTGCCGTCGGCGACGTGGGCGAAGAAGTCGCCTTCGATCAGCTGGCAGCGAGGGTCGCCGACCAGCTCGGTCCCGCCGGGGACGAGGCCTCGCCGGTGCCAGTCGACGACCGCGGGGAGCGCCTCGACGACCTCCACGGACCACACGCGGTCATCCGTGAGCGCAGCTCGTGCGGTGTAGCCGAGACCGAGCCCCCCGATCACGATGTCGAGGTCGGTCCCGTCCACCTGGTCGAGGGCGAGGTCGGCGAGGGCGATCTCGGCGGCGGTGAACACGTTGGACATGAGGTGTTCGTCGCCGAGCTTCACCTCGTACACGTCGACGCGGAGCACGGGGTCCAACCGGCGGCGCACGCTGATCTCGCCCATTGGCGTGGTCTGGCGGTCGAGCTCCTCGAAGAGCTTGCTCACGATCGCGTCCTCACGCCGCGTGACGGTAGTTGGTGGGGACAGGGACGGCCTCTCACCGAACCGGTCCGGCGTGTCGGGAGGGGCGAGAGCGGAAGCGCTGCCAGCTCATCGACCCGAAGCTCGACTTCGGTGATCACTGACGGCAGCTCCGGCAGTGAGTCGAGCAACCGGAGGCGGACCTAGCTCGACCGTTCGCGAAAGCCGAATCGACCCGCGAAGGTCCGTGCCGTGCGATCGATCTGATCACCACGTAGGACTTGTTCCAGCAGACGCCCGAGGATCTGGCGGTAGCGGAGGTCGAGGTTCGCTCGGTCATGGTGGTCGTCGGTGATCCAACCGACGACCGCCAGAAGGTTGCTCCACGCCCCGGCGTGTTGGAGCACCGCAAGGGGATGGTCCGATATCCAGTTGGCGGTCACAGCACGGGCGCTCTCGTCGACATCCCAAGCGTTCGTGAGCTCGAGCACCCGATCGAGGGCCTCCACCTCCGATCCCGTTCCGAGCGCGTCGTGCAGCCGTTGGAAGGCGGGGACGTGAGGTCGAACTGGCACATGGGTATTTGCCGATGGTGCGGGTCCTGAGGGTGCGGGAGCTGACATCGAAGATCTGACGAGCCGTGCCGGTGAACCGGACGGTTCGCCCCCGCCGGGGCTTGGGCCTATAGTCCCGCTTGGCACGAGTTCGGGAAGTCGGTGCAAATCCGACACGGTCCCGCCACTGTGACCGGGAAGTGAACCTCGCAATACGTCACTGGGCCTCTGAGACCTGGGAAGACAGAGGGGAGCGTTGATCCGGGAGTCAGGAGACCGAGCGTGTGAAGTGTGGGCAGATCGCCCACTCCACGTGGATGGAGGTCAGACATGGCTGCGGTCATCGCCGTTTCCCAGGGCGTTTCGATGCCCCCCCCGGAGCAGGCATCTTGCGTTTGGCGCTTCCGTTGAGCGCTTCTCGGCCCCAGGGGTTCGAGCTCCCCGCTGCGGTTCAAAGATCGATCACCGCCCTTGGCGGGGACGCTCCGAGCGAGATCATCGACGGATGCCTTCCGGGCATCGTCGCCGCCTGAACGCGCTCCACGATGTCTTCCGACTCCCGGCAACGGCTGGACCAGGCGCGACCGAGCGCCCCTGATTCATCATCAGCCGACCCTCCAGGACCCGCTCGTCTCCCGACCGATGGTCCGGCGACCGTCGTCCCCGCCCCGGATGGCCCCGCTACCGACGATCGTGCGTCGGTCGGTCCCCCACCAACCGGTTCCGAGGTCCGCCCCTACCGGAGCGCGTCACGAAGGGCTGTTCCCACGCTGCGGGGTGGCCTCGTCGTGTGCGGGACCACGAGCGACGCCGGCAAGTCCTGGATCGTGGCCGGGCTGTGTCGACTGTTGGCCCGGCAAGGTGTCGCCGTAGCCCCGTTCAAGGCGCAGAACATGTCGTTGAACGCTGCCGTCACCGCCGACCATGCCGAGATCGGTCATGCGCAGTGGGTGCAGGCCCTCGCCGCCGGGGTGGCCGCCGAGGCGGCGATGAACCCCGTGCTGCTCAAGCCCACCGGCCCCTCCACCAGCCAGGTGGTGGTGATGGGACGGGCGGTCGACGTGCGGTCAGCGCGCGACCACCACGCCCGGATCGACGAACTTCGCCCGGTGGTAGCCGGCGCGCTGGCCGATCTGCGCAGTCGGTTCGACGTGGTGATCTGCGAGGGCGCCGGTGGTGCCGCGGAGATCAACCTGCTCGACCGCGACCTGTCGAACCTGCCCCTCGCGGCCGCTGCTGGGCTGCCGGCAGTGGTGGTGGGCGACATCGACCGCGGGGGCGTGTTCGCCTCTCTGTACGGCACCGTCGCCCTGCTGCCCGACCACCTCCGCGGGTCGGTGCACGGGTTCATCGTCAACCGCCTCCGGGGTGATCCCGCCCTCCTGTACGACGGGTGCCGGCAGCTCCACGAGCGCTCGGGGGTCCCGACCCTGGGCATCGTCCCCATGGTCGCCGGGATCGACATCGATGCCGAGGACTCGCTCGCGCTCGACACCTGGGGCACCGCGGCGTCGTCGACCGAGCAGCTCGACGTGGCGGTGGTGCGGTTCCCCCGGGTCTCCAACTTCGGCGACCTCGACCCGCTGCGACTGGAGCCGTCGGTCTCGGTCCGCTGGGTGCGGTCGGCTGCGACCCTCGGGCGGCCCGACCTCGTGGTCCTGCCAGGATCCAAGGCCACCCGCGACGACCTCGCCTGGTTCCGCGCGTCCGGACTGGCGGCGGCGGTGCGCTCCAGTGGAGCCGCCGTGGTGGCGGTGTGCGCCGGACTGCAGATGGTGGGTCACCACATCGACGACCCGGGCGGGATCGAGGGACCGCCGGGCTCGGTCGACGGCCTGGGCTGGCTGGACGTGAC
>JAAZBK010000440.1 GCA_012513855.1 Acidimicrobiales bacterium | reverse complement strand
TGATCGGTCACGGTCTCACCCTCGGCGGGCTGGACGATGGCCACCACCTCCGAGCCCCACTGCTCGCTGGGACGGCCCACCACCATCACGTCGTAGACCTTGGGGTGCCGGGCGATGGCCTGTTCGATCTCCTCGGCGAAGATCTTCTCTCCACCGGAGTTGATGGTCACCGAGTCCCGGCCCAGCAACTCGATGATGCCGTCGGCGTTCCAGTTGGCTCGATCGCCGGGCACCGCGTAGCGGGTGCCGCCGATCACTGGGAAGGTGGCCGCGGTCTTGGCTTCGTCGCCCAGGTAGCCGAGCGGCACGTGGCCCCGCTGGGCGAGCCAGCCGGTCTCGTCGGACCCAGGAGCGAGCTCCGAGGTCAGGTCGGCGCTCACCACCGAGGTGTCGGGCCCGGGGGTGAACGTGCCGGTGGCGGTGGCGCCCTTGAGAGAGGTGTGTCCCATCTGGGCGCCGGTCTCCGACGCGCCCACCGCGTCGAGGACGATGGCGTGCGGCGCCTTCTCCAGGAAGCGGTCCTTGAGGGCGGTGTTCAGCGCGGCGCCGCCGCTCACCAGGGCGAGGAGGCCGCTGACGTCGTAGCTCCCGCGTTCGAGCTCGTCGATCAGCGGACGGCCCATGGCGTCCCCGACGATCTGGAGGGTGAGCACGGCGTGCTTCTGCACCGTCTCCCAGACGTCGACGGGATCGAGGCGCTTGATGTCGCGGGGGAACACGATGGTGTTGCCGCCGGTGAGCCCGGTGAAGGAGGCCCACTGGGCCGCGCCGTGCATGAGGGGCGCCACCGACATCATCTTGGCGCCGCCGTTGCGGGAGGTCTCGACGATGGTCTCGAGGTCGGGATGGGCCTCGGCGGTACCGAAGGGCCGGCCGCCCATGGCCGAGATGAAGATGTCGTGCTGGCGCCACAGCACGCCCTTGGGCATGCCGGTGGTGCCGCCGGTGTAGAGGATGTACAGGTCGTCAGGTGACCACTGGTCCTGCAGCGGGGCCGGCCCGTCGGAGCCCTCGGCCAGCAGGTCGTCGTAGCGGACCGCCCCGGGGAGGAGCTCGTTGCCGCTGTCGTCGGGCACCTGCACCACGAGCCTCAGCTCGGGCAGGTCGGGGAGGACCTCGGCGAGGGTGGGTGCGAACGCGTCGTGGCAGACCACCACCCGGGCCCGAGCGTTGTTCAGCAGGTACCGCAGCTCGTCGGCCACGTAGCGGTAGTTGACGTTGAGCGGGGCGAGCCGGGCCTTGTAGGCCCCCAGCATCGACTCGATGTACTCCGCACCGTTGTGGAGGTAGATCGCCAGGTGGTCCTGGCCCGACTCGTGCCCGGCCAACTCGGATCGCTCGGTCTCGGCCCCGAACCCTCGGGCGTTCAGCGCGCTGGCGAAGCGCCGGGTGCGGGCGGCCAGCTCCGCGTAGGTGAAGGTTCGGCCGCCCTCTTCGATCAGGGCCGGACGATCCGGGTTGGCTGCCGCAACGGCTTCGCTGACGGCGGCGATGTTGTACTGCTCCACGATCTTCCCCTGGTTCCTGACGGTTCGTCAGACCTTAGTGCTGGGCAGCCTCGACGCCCGTCGAGGTGACCGTTGCGGGCGAGGGATCTCCTACGCGCTTCCGTGGTTGACTGTTGATCGCATGGACAGGTGGACTGGGTTCGTTCTCTCGCTATGCGTCCTGTCGTTCGTGGCCTCGCGAGTTCTGCCTCGGTCGACCGAGGCAGACAACTTCGTCGGTGAACAGTGGTCCGGGGTTCGTGAGCTCGCCCTGGTGATAGCGATCGTGACGTTGCCGATCGGCGTTGCCCTTGTCCTCATCCAGCTGATCTGAATGCCGCTTCGCCGGAGCGCGTGATCGGTAGGCGCGACCCGCAGCTACGCGTGGGCTTCTACCTGGGCTCGGGCCCAGGCGAGGTCGGCCTTGCCGGTGGGGCGGCGGCGGAGCTCGTCGACCACCACAACCCGGCGGGGGACCTTGTAGTCGGCGAGGTGGTCGCGGACGTGGTCTTCGAGATCGCTCAGCACGAGGGTCCGGCCCGATCGGACCTGGACCACCGCGGCCACCCGTTCGCCGAAGCGCTCGTCGGCGACGCCGACCACCACGGCGTCGAACACGGCGGGATGGGCCTTGAGGACCTTCTCCACCTCTTCGGGGAAGATCTTCTCGCCCCCGGAGTTGATGGACGACGCGCCCCGCCCGAGGAGCGTGATCGACCCGTCGCCCTCGACGCGGGCGAGGTCGCCGGGGATCGCCCAGCGCTGGCCGTGCAGCTCCACGAACGTCTCTTCGGTGGCGGACTGATCGCCCAGGTAGCCCAGCGGGATGTGGCCCTTGCGGGCCAGGCGGCCGACCAGACCGCTGCCGGGTGGGGCGGGGCGACCGGCGTCGTCGAGCACGGCGGTGTCCTCGTCGACGTGGAAGCGGGTCTGGGCCTGGCCCGGCTGGCCCGAGAAGAGCGGCATCTGGCCCTGGCCGCCGGTCTCGGAGGTGCCGTAGCCGTCGACGACCACGGCCCACGGGAGGTGGTCGAGGAGTTCGGAGCGGACGGCGGGAGACAGGATCGCCCCGCCGCTCAGGACCACGAGCAGGTTGCTGAGGTCCCACCGGTCGGCGCCGTCGGAGAGAGCGTCTGCGAGTGGGCGGGCGAACGCGTCGCCCACGATCACCAGGATCGAGGCCTCCTCGGCCTCGGCCAGGTCCCAGAGGCGCTCGGCGTCGAAGGTGGCGCCCGAGTCGACCACCACGGTGCCGCCGCGGAGCAGGGTCGAGAGCGCGGTCCAGTGAGCGGTGCCGTGGGTGAACGGCGATGCGGGCAGGCAGCGGGTGCGGCTGGCGACGGCGATCTCGATGATCTCCTCGGGCGTCGAGACGGGGTCGCCGCCGGGGTTGCCACCGCCCAGGGCACCGAACAGCAGGTCTTCGTGGCGCCACACCACGCCCTTGGGGTC
Organism: Acidimicrobiales bacterium; assembly: GCA_012513855.1. Taxonomy (GTDB): domain Bacteria; phylum Actinomycetota; class Acidimicrobiia; order Acidimicrobiales; family Iamiaceae; genus Aquihabitans. Next base: position 2,967 of record JAAZBK010000440.1, on the reverse strand, counting down.
TCCGGTGGTGCCACCGGTGTAGAGCACGTAGTGGTCGTCGCCCGACCGGTCGACCACCGGGCGGTCGTCGGAGGCGGCGGCCAGGCGCTGCTCGTAGTCGTCGCCGCGCACGATCACGGTGGGCGTGTCGGCGAGGTTCCCCACGGCTGCCTCCACCCGGTCCAGGCGGTCGGCCTCGGCCACCACCACCCGGGGGCGGGAGTCGGCGAGGATGTACTGGAGCTCGGCCACCGTGTACCGGGTGTTCACGTTGACGGGGATCGCCCGCAGCTTGAACGCCGCGAGCATGCCCTCCAGGTACTCGTTGCCGTTCAGCAGCACGAGGGCCACCCGATCGCCCGGCCCCACCCCGGCACCGGCCAGGACGTGGGCAAGGCGGTTCGACCGCCTGTCGAAGTCGGCGTAGGTGAGCCGCCGGTCCGAGGTGATCACCGCCTCGCGATGGGCCACCGCGTCGGTCACCCCTTCGAGGAGATCGGCGAGGTTCCAGCTGTCCACGGATCCGGACGGTAGTGGGCTCCTCCGGTGGCACCGAAACCTGCGTTCGGGCTCCTTCACCGATCTCGGCCGGATCACGCAACGGGTGCGGATGCGCGGTCCTGATCATCTACGGGAGGCGAAGGGAACCGCTTCGAAAGTTGCGAGAATGGGGCCATGGCCGGTGCTCAACAACCTCGAAACGGCGGATCCAGCGCTGCAGCCGTGGTCGACTCGATCACCGGCGGGCGCGGTTCCCGGGCCCCGCACCACCGGTCGTGGCACAGCGAGGAGCACACCAGCCACCGGGCCCCCCGGCTGCGGGCCGCGGTGCTGGGGGCCAACGACGGGCTGCTGTCGACGTCGAGCCTCCTCCTCGGCGTGGTGGCAGCCTCGGCGAGCCGGGAGGTGCTGTTCGCCACCGGGGTCGCCGCCCTCGTGTCCGGAGCAGGATCCATGGCCATGGGCGAGTACAGCTCGGTGTCGTCCCAGCGAGATGCCGAAGCCGCCGACCTGGCGATGGAGGCCGAGGCCCTGGCCGCACATCCCCGTGCCGAACTGCGTGAGCTCACCGAGAACCTCAAGGTGAACGGCGTGCCCGACCACCTCGCGGTGGAGGTCGCCGAGGCGCTCACCGCCCACGACGCCCTCGCCGCCCACGCCCAGCTCGAGCTCGGCATCCAGCCCGACGACCTGGCCGACCCGCTGGAAGCGGCCGTGGCCTCGGCCATCAGCTTCGCTCTCGGGGCCATGGTGCCGATCTTGGTGGTGATGACGCTGGCCGGCGATGCCCGGGCACCGGGCCTGGTGGTCTCGGCGCTGGTAGGGCTGGGCGCGCTCGGCGCATTCGGTGCCCGCCTCGGCGGAGCGAACATGTTGCGGGCGGCCGTGCGGGTCCTGCTCGGAGGGGCGGCGGCCATGACCATCGCCTGGCTGGTGGGCAACCTGTTCAACGTCTCCGTCTGATCCGGCACCGGTCCGGCGCGCGCGGTACGGACGCGGACGAGGCGCCCAGCTCGTGAGCCGGGCGCCTCGTCGAGATCTCGGAACCGGCCGGGGCCGAACCCTTCGGTCAGTCGTAGTAGCGGAAGATGATCTCGCTCACGCAGGCCGGCTTGGGAGCGCCCTCGACCTCGAACGTGAACGTCATGAACACCTGAGCCCCACCGGGGATGTCCTCGACCGCGGTCAGCTCGGCACCGAGGCGGAGCTTGCTGCCCACCGGGACGGGCGACGGGAAGCGGACCTTGCCGCAGCCGTAGTTGAGGGCCATCTTCACGCCGTCGACCCGCATGATCTGGGGCGAGAGCACCGGGCCGAGGGAGACGGTGAGGTAGCCGTGGGCGATCGGGCCGCCGAAGGGGCTCTCGGCCTTGGCCCGCTCGGGGTCGACGTGGATCCACTGGTGGTCACCGGTGGCCTCCGCGAACTGGTTCACCCGCTCCTGGGTGATTTCGAGGTAGTCGGAGTAGCCGAGGTGGGTGCCGACGAGTTCCTTGAGTCCGGCGATGCCGTTGATAACCGTGGTCATGGACCCAGGTTTACACGTCTCCCTGACTGCCCGTCAGTTTCGGCGGGCGATTCCTTCGGACGCTGATCTTCAGCGGACCAGCACGGTCAGGTGCTCGGCCCGGATGGCCGACACCAGGTGCTCGCGGTGGTGGACCTCGCTGCGGTCCCACACCACCGACCTCTCGACCACCGCTCCGTCGGCCACGCGGGCCTCGGGATGGACGACCGAGGTCCCTCCCGAGCTCGCCAGGTTGGCGCGCAGGTAGTCGTGCGGGGTGCCGCAGTCGATCACCTCGGCGTCGGTGGTCACCAGATCGAGCCGGCCGGCCTCTCGCTCCCGGCGCCAGAGCACCTCGTAGAGGCCGGAGGGCTCGGCCCGCAGGTGACGGACGAGGTGGTGGGGCATCAGGGCCAGCCCGCAGTACCGGAGCGTCCCGAAGTCGGCCTCCTCGCCGACGTCGACCGTCAGCAACCTCACCCGCTCCCGATCCCAGCCGTCGATGACCTCGGCGAGGTCGAGGGCAGGCGACGACCACGCGTCGACGTTGGTCACCGCCACGTCGCGACCGTCGACCCACGGCAGTAGGGCGCCGATCGCTCCGGCGGTGCCGAGGGCCTGCGGCCGTTCACGAGACCGGTGGACGACGTCGGGCAGGCGGTCGAGGTGCTCCTCGACCAGGTGGGCTCGGTGGTGGAGGTTGACCGCGATCGATTCGGCGGGGAGCACGGGCGCGAGACGCTCGATCGCGTGGTCGAGGAGGGGCCGGTTGCCCACCGGGCACAGCGCCTTGGGCCGGAGCCGGGTGAGGGGAGCGAGCCGGGTGCCGGCGCCGGCCGCCAGCACGACGCCGGCCAGATCGGACATGTCGCCAATCTCGCGCACCCAGCTCGGCCGGGCTGGCTCCGAGGGTTGGGGACTTGAGGGTTGGGGGCGCGTGGTGTCGTGGTGCGACCTGTGGTGCCCCGAACCTGTGGAGG
>JAAZBK010000439.1 GCA_012513855.1 Acidimicrobiales bacterium | reverse complement strand
GATCCCCACGTCGACCAGGCCCGCAGCCACGCCGCAGGTGATGCTGAACGGGTAGAGCTCACCGCCGACGAGGTGGCGCGGGCCGACGCGGTGCTGATCCTGGTCGACCACGACGAGTTCGATCTCGATCTCGTGAGCGACCACTCGATCGTGCTCGACACCAGGCGTTGCGTCGAAGGTCCGAACGTCGAGCACCTCTGACCGTGGTCGGTCTCGTCCGACCGGCGTCGCATCGGATCCCCGACGAGGTGCCGGTCCTAGGCTGGCGGAGATGACGAACCAGGACGTCGACCTGATCGGCGAGCCCGGGCCTGTCCCGGGTCCGGTTCGTCAGAGGTCTTTGCCCGCCGCGATCATCGCCGGCGCCCGCCCGAAGCAGTGGGTGAAGAACCTGCTGGTCTTCGCCGCGCCCGGCGCCGCCGGGGTGCTCGACGGCGGCGAGGCGCTACTGCAGGCAACGGGCGCCTTCGGGTGCTTCTGCCTCGCGTCGGGCGGCACCTACTTCCTCAACGACGCGGCCGACGTCGAGGCCGACCGGCTCCATCCCACCAAGCGGTTCCGGCCCGTCGCTTCGGGCGACGTGTCGGTCGGCGCCGCCCGCGCCATCGGCACGGTCGCCATCGTCGGAGCTGTGGCTCTGGGGTGGATGATCGACTGGCACCTCGCGGTCGTGCTCGGCGCCTACGTGGTCCTCACCACCTGCTACAGCACCTGGTTGAAGCACATCGCTGTGGTCGACGTCGTCGCGGTGGCAGCAGGATTCGTGCTGCGGGCGATCGCCGGGGGCACCGCCACCGACGTCCCCATCTCGAACTGGTTCTTCATCGTGACGTCGTTCGGATCCCTGTTCATGGTGGTGGCCAAGCGGCGGGCCGAGGTCGAGGCGCTCGGCGACGACGCCGCGGCCACGCGCAAGGCGCTGGGCACCTACTCGTTGGACTTCATCATCCACCTCCAGACCATCGCCACCAGCGTGGTCCTGGTGGGATACTGCCTGTGGGCGTTCGAGAAGGCCGAGCTCGCCACCACCGGCGTCCCCTGGTTCCAGCTCTCCATCGTCCCGTTCGCGCTGGCCGTCCTCCGCTACTCGCTCCTGGTCGACAGCGGTCAGGGCGGTGCGCCCGAAGACGTGGTGATGGGAGACCGCACCCTCCAGCTGTTCGGGATCTGTTGGGCGGTCCTCTTCGCCCTGGGGGTCTACCTCCTGTGACCGCGGCCGGCGATCCCAAGCCGCTCACCGGCTTCGGCAACGCGGCACCCGGCACGTCCCGGGTCGTGGAGCCGCGGTCGATCCGCGAGCTGGAGGACACCGTGGGCCTGGCCGAGGCGGCTGTCGGGCGCCGCGGCCTGATCGCCCGCGGGCTCGGGCGCTCCTACGGCGATGCCGCGCAGAACTCCGGCGGCTACGTCGCCCTGACCACCGGGGTGAGCGGCATCCACCGGCTCGATCTCGAGGCAGGACGCGTCACCGCCGACGCCGGCACCAGCCTGCACGACCTCATGCGGTGGCTGGTGCCGCTCGGCTGGTTCGTTCCCGTCACGCCGGGGACCCGGCAGGTCACGGTGGGTGGCGCCATCGCCTCCGACATCCACG
>JAAZBK010000438.1 GCA_012513855.1 Acidimicrobiales bacterium | reverse complement strand
TGTTCGAGGGCGAGGATCGCCGTCATCCAGGGTCGTTCGAACTGGGTGACGGCCTGCAGGACCCGGGCGAGGTCGCCCCGTCGGGCGGTGTCGACGCGAGCGAGGTAGAAGTCGATGTCGGTGGCGAGCGTGCCGGCGAGGAGGGCGGCGAGCGGCTCGGCGACGCTGCCGGGACCGTTGTCGTCGACCCACTCGTAGACGGTGCGGAGGATCGCGGTGCGGTCGCGGTCGTGGGGGTCGGATCCGATCCTGGGATCGGCGAGGACGCCGGCCAGAAGCTCGGCCACGAGTGCCTGGGAGGCGTGGTCGGCTGCATCGAGCAGCGTCCGGGTGCGGGCCTCCAGCTCTTCGACGGTGGCCAGACCGTGGCGGCCGCGGAGGAAGGACTCGACCAAGATCCCGGGGTTCCGCCCGATCACCGCCAGCAAGGGGGCGTCGGGGTTGCCTTGGCGGCTGGAGCCGAGCAGGAACCGGTACGTGTTGGAGAGGTCTTCGTCGCGCACGGCAGCGGGGATGAGCACGTGGAGCGTTCGCAGCAGGAACCGTTCGCCGGCGGGCTCGTCGGATCCGCCGGTGAGGGCGCGCAGCAGGTTCCTTCCTCCGGCCGATGCAAGGAGGGAGTCGATCAGGCCCAGGTCGAGGCGGGGGGCGCGCGGCGGCAGGTCGAGCGACCGGGTGGCGTCGGTCCAAAGTCGGGCCAGCTCCATCAGCGGCCCGAAGTCGGAGGGCCAGCCCACCGCTCGAAAGGTCAGTTCCTCGGCCAGGGCCTCGAGGCGTTCGGGTCCCAGGGCGTTGATCAGGCCGGCGGCGAAGATCGGGTCCGATCGGATCGCGTCGGGCACCGCAGCCAGTCGTTCCATTGCCCGCTCCGCCCCGCCAGTGAGGTGCTCCCGGGCGATCGACTCGGCCAGAGCGGTGGCTCGGCGGTACTGGTCGAGGCTCGGACCGGTTAGCTCGCGCCCCAGCGAGGGGTGGTTGGACAGGATGGTCGAGCTGAGGGCCAGGTCGGTGAGCAGGGTCACGCCGGGACCGCCGTTGGCGGGCAGCGATCCCGAGTCGGCGGTCCTGAACGCAGTGGCCAGGTGTCCGAGGTCTCCGACGAGGTCGCGGGCGTCGGACACGACCGCCCCGGCGCGCGACGGGCTGGCCAGGTCGACCGGGGCCGCGGTGCAGTGGTCGGCGTAGGCATCGGCTGCCCTCCACACCGCGCGGGCAGCCTCGTGCAGCCGCTCGTTCGACACCCCGAACCCGCGGGCGGCGTGATCCAGGGCGTCGGGACGGGCCGAGCTGATGTTCATGAACCGACGCCCAGAGGTGAGGCGAACGAAAGGGTCGGCGTGGCGACGGGAGCCTTGGGGCCGGTGGTGCTCCCACCGCCGCCGACCCCCGGTCGTGCAGCTTCGGCGGCGGCGGCAGCCGCAGCCGCAACACGCGCTTCGTCGATCAGGCGCTGCTGCTCGGCCGCGGCCCACGCCCGGGCCCGCTCGACGGCGGCGCGGTCGTCGGCGGCCAGTCCGCGGGTCCGTCTGGCCTGGTCGACGAGGGACGCCAGCTGCTGGTCGAACCAGCGGCGCGAGTACCCGGCCCAGTCCTGCCCGGCGATCTCAGCGTTCATCTCGGCAGCACGGGCGAATGAGGTCAGTTCGTCGACCAGGTCATCGAGTGCCGCAGCGAGGGCTCCCGCCACCGCGTCGTCGAAGTGGACCCGTGGGACGCCGTTGGGAACCGTGGTCATCTCGAGGTTGCCTCCCTGTTGGGCGGGTTGGTCGCTGCAGGCTGTGGATGGCCCGCTGGACAGCTCGCCGCACCGGCGGGAAGCCTGAAGGATGGGACCACCAACATCAAGACAACATGAAATATCATGAAAGCTGCCAGGGGTGCAACAGAGCATCGTGAGGCGCCCGGCAGGGTGCCCAGGCCATAGCGTCGACGCCGTGGTCGCACTCATCTGCCTCGACGTCGACGGGACCCTGGTCGGGTCGGCTGGCGAACCCACCGCCGCGCTCTGGGACGCTGCCGGGCGCGCCCGCCGGCGTGGTCAGCACCTCACTCTGTGCACCGCCCGCCTCGCGGCGGGGCCCACCCGAGCCTGGGCCGAGAAGCTCGACCCCGACGGGTGGCACGTCTTCCACACCGGAGCGGCCCTCTGGCACCCGAGCACCGGTGAGGTCGACGTCGCCCCGCTGCCGGAGGGAGCGCTGGAGGCGAGCGCCGAGATGGCTGCCGAGAGGGGCTGGGTGCTCGAGGCCTACACCTGGGACGACTATGCGGTCGACAGCGACCACCGACTGGCCGTCGGCCACGCCGCGCTGCTCGACCTTCCGTTCCGCCGTCGTCCCCTCGGGTCGCTCGAGGGTGAGATCGTGCGCACCCAGTACGTGGTCGATCTGGCGAAGGCCGACGAAGCTGTCGCCTGTGCGCCAGAGGGAACGGTGGCCTCGGCAGCCACCTCACCGGCCATGCCGGGAGCGGCGTTCGTCTCGCTCACCGCCGCCGAGGTCTCCAAGGCCACCGGCGTGACCAAGGTCGCGGCCCACGTCGGGGTGGATCTGGCCGACACGATGATGGTCGGTGACGGCCACAACGACATCTCCGCCATCGAGGTGGTCGGGTGGGGCGTGGCCATGGGCAACGCCGAACCGGAGGTCATAGCGGCCGCTCGCATCGTGGCGGGACACGTCGACTCTGATGGAGCGGCCGACATCATCGATCGCTCGGTCGACCTCCCCGACCTCCATCGCTGATCGTGCTGCCAGACCGGATCGGCCGGCGGCGCTCTCAACCTGACGCGAGCCTTACGAGACCTGTCCCGGCTGAAATCGAGAGGTCGTCGCGTAAGTAGCCTGCTGGCCATGGCACAACGCTTCGTGGTGATCGGCGGCGGTCCGGCTGGCAACCAGGCGGCGACGACCGCCGCTCGACTCGGCGCCGACGTGACGCTCATCGAACGTGACGTCATCGGCGGAGCCGCGCACCTGTGGGACTGCATCCCGTCCAAGGCCATGATCGCCACCGGCGATGCCATGACCCGCCTTCACCAGGCCGAGCTGATGGGGCTCACCGAGGTGGACGCCACGTTGGACTTCGAGGCCCTTCGCACCCGGATCACCGGCATCGAGACCCGCCTGGAGACCTCGGTGAGCGGACTGCTCGAGAGCCAGGGCGTCCGGATCATGCACGGCACCGGTCGGCTGGTCGGTCCCCACGAGGTGGAGGTCACCGCCGACGACGGCTCCACCACGGTGATCCCGGCCGACACGGTCGTCCTCTCCACCGGAAGCCGGCCCCGCATCCCCGACTGGGCGCCCATCGACGGCGAGAGGGTCCTCACCACCCGTCAGTCGTATCCGCCCCCCAGCCTGCCCGACCACCTGATCGTGGTCGGCTCGGGGGTCACGGGGGTGGAGTTCGTCCACATGTTCTCGGCCTTCGGGTGCGACGTCACGCTGATCGTGAGCCGTCAGCAGGTGCTGCCCCAGAAGGATCCCGAGGTGGCCGCGGTGCTGGAGGACGACTTCCTAGGTCGGGGCGTGAAGCTCTTCAAGGGGGCCAGGGCCGAGGGCATCGACGTGTCCGACGAGGGCGTTGCGGTTCGCTGCGACGACGGCCGCGTGGCCCGTGGTTCACACGTCCTGTTGTGCATCGGTTCGATCCCGAACTCGGAGGGGCTCGGGCTGGAGGAGGTGGGCGTCGAGCTCGACGGCGGCTACGTGAACGTCGACCACAACTGCAAGTCGTCGGTGCCCCACATCTACGCGGCCGGCGACCTGTCGGGGAAGCTGCCGCTGTCGTCGGTGGCGTCGATCCAGGGGCGCAAGATCGCCGAGCACGCGCTCGGCCTGCACGCCGGTCCCCACCGCCACCTCGACTACGAGAAGGCTGCGTCGGCCATATTCACCGATCCCGAGATCGCCGACGTGGGCCTGGCCGAGGCCGACGCCTTCGCCGAAGGCCGCAAGGTGCGCGTGACCAAGGTGCCGTTCTCTGCCTCGGCCAAGGCGTTGATCAACAACGACCCGCGTGGCTTCGTGAAGATCGTGTCCGACCCGGCCACCGGGGTGGTGTTGGGCGGATCGATCGTGGGCCGCCACGCCGCCGAGCTGATCTCGGTCATCGCGGTGGCGGTGACCGCCGGCCTGAAGGTGATCGACCTGGCCGAGAGCATCCTGGTCCACCCTGCGCTCGCCGAAGCACTGGCCGAAGCCGCGGAGTAGTCGCCAGCGAGGTCGGTCCGGCGGTGAGCCGAGGTCCGATCCGTCTCGCCCGATGGTAGGGGTGGCTGGTGACAACGGGCTTTGGTCGGGCGGTGGTCCTACCATCGCGACCATGACGGTCACCGAGCCAACGATCGACGCCGGCGCCGACCAGGAACCAGCGGCGCCCGAGCCGTACTTCACCCGCGAGGAAGGTCGCTGGACCCACCAGTGGGCCGAGCTGTACTCGGAGGTGATCACCTCCGGGCTCTGCACCGGGTGCTCCGCGTGCGTGATCGCGTGCCCGCACGACGTCATCGGCTACGAGCACAAGGAGGGCGGCTACCGCCCCTTCCACCTGGAGGACGAGCTCGGACCCGACGACTGCACCCACGGGCAGAAGGGCTGCACCTCCTGCACCCGGGCCTGCCCCCGCTTTCGTGACTGGGAGCCCACCGCAGAGGAGCACCTGTTCGCGAGGGTCCGGGAGAAGGACGAGATCTGGGGCATCGCCGAGCAGGTCCTGCTGGTGCGGGCCGCCGACGACGACGTCCACGAACGCGGTCAGGACGGTGGCCTGGTCTCGGCCATCCTCATCTGGTTGATGGAAGAGGGCTACATCGACGGCGCTCTCGTCAGCCAGCTCGAGGGCGACGGATCGTCGTGGCGGGCCAAGCCGGGCGTGGCCACCACCCCCGAAGAGGTGCTCGACGCCGCCGGGAGCCGCTACACCTACTCGGCCAACTGGCTGGCGTTCGACGAGGCCAAGGAGCGGGGCCTGGAGAAGCTGGCGTTGGTGGGCATGGGGTGCCAGACATCGGCTGCGCCGGTGATGTGGAGCCGCAAGATCGGCAAGGTCGGCAAGCCGATCCAGGTGACCATCGGCCTCCTGTGCTCCAAGACGTTCGACGACCGCATCTTCGAGGAGCTGTTCGAGGCGAAGTACGGCATCACCCGGGCCTCCATCAAGAAGGTGAACATCAAGGGCGTCTTCCAGATCTGGACCCACGACGGGGAGTACCACGAGGTCCCGCTCAAGGAGTGCCACGCCTGGACCCGCGAGGGCTGCAACCACTGCCCCGACTTCGCGGCCGAGCACGCCGACATCTCCACCGGTGGCATCGGTCAGTTCTCCGACTGGACCCTCACCGTGGTCCGCACCGAGCTGGGCAAGGCGATCATGGATCGGATGGTGGCGGCCGGACGCATCGTCACCCGGCCGGCCGAGGAGGACGACCCCGACGCCATCAAGCTGATGCAGCGCTTGTCGCGCAACAGCCGCAACCGCTGGCCCGAGACCGCCATCGGCTTCCCCAAGCTGATGCCGCCGCCCCCACCCAAGAAGAAGAAGGCCGCAGCCCCGGCCGCTCCGGCGCCGGCGGTCGAAGCCGCACCGCCCGCGGCTCCCTCTGCCTGAGCGAGTCCTCGGGCGCGCGGTCGATCCGCCCAGTGGGACGACCGACGAGGGGCGTCTTCGGCGGTGGGCGCGTGACTTGACCGGCGGGTCAAGTTGAGGATCGAATAGCGCCATGGACCTGAGCTACCCCGCCGAAGCCGAAGAGTTCCGCGTCGAGATCCGTTCCTGGCTGGAGGAGAACCTGCCGGCCGGATGGTTCGACGAGGGCTTCGAGATGAGCGCCGACGAGAAGAAGAAGTTCAACGAGGAGTGGCCGGCCAAGCTCTACGGCGGTGGTTGGATCTGCGCCTCGTGGCCCAAGGAGTACGGCGGCAAGGGCCTGAGCACCATGGAGAACGTGGTGCTGGCCGAGGAGTTCGCGCGGGCCAAGGCGCCGATGCGGGCCGACTTCTTCGGAGACACCCTGGTGGGTCCCACCATCCTCCAGCACGGGACCGAGGAGCAGAAGAAGTACTTCCTGCCCAAGATCATGAAGGGCGAGATGTCGTGGTGCCAGGGGTTCTCCGAGCCGGACTCCGGCTCCGACCTGGCTTCGCTGAAGACCACCGCGGTGCTCGACGGCGACGAGTGGGTGATCAACGGCCAGAAGGTCTGGACCACCCAGGCCCAGTTCGCCGACTACTGCTTCGTGCTGGCCCGCACCGATCCGAACGTGAAGAAGCAGGCCGGCATCTCCTACCTCCTGGTCCCGATGGACCAGGACGGCATCGAGGTCCGCGGCATCGTCCAGCCCGACGGCACCGCCGAGTTCAACGAGGTGTTCTTCACCAACGCCCGTTGCCCCAAGGAGAACGTGGTCGGTGGGGTCAACGGCGGCTGGACCGTCGCCAACTCCACCCTCAGCCACGAGCGCGGCATGTCGGCCACCACCGGCTACCGGCGTTTCCAGCAGGAGTACGAGCTCATGGTGGAGGGCGCGCAGGCCAACGGTTCGATCTCCGACCCGGTGATCCGCCAGGGCCTGGCCCGCTACTACACCAAGATCCAGATCCTGCGGATCAACGGTCTCCGGTCCCTCACCCAGACCCTCAACAAGACCAAGGACATGGGCGTGGTGTCGCTGGGCCTCACCAACAAGATGTTCTGGTCGGAGATGCACCGCGACGCCATGGAGCTGGCGCTGAACATCTTCGGTGCCGCGTCGATGCTGGTCGACGCCGGTCCCGAGACCGGCAACTGGCCGGCCACCATGCGGGCCAAGGGACGTGAGACCTACAAGCCGAGCCCGATGATCTCGGCGTTCTTCTTCTCCCGCTCGGAGACCATCTGGGGCGGTACCGCCGAGATCCAGCGCAACATCGTGGGCGAGAAGTTCCTCGGCCTGCCCCGCGAGCCCAAGGCTCCCACCGAGAAGTAGCGGTCCAGCGGCAGGGGACGGAGCCGGCAGGGTGCAACCCGTCGATCGGCTCCGTCCTCCCGGCCCTGTTCGAGTCGGGGAGTAGCACCCGTCGGTGTGGGTAGCGTGCCCGTCCATGGGATCTGACGCCACCTACGCCCACCTGTGACCGCGGTCGTCGAAGCTCCCGCCGGCTCCGGCTTGGGGACGGCCATACGTGATGCCTCGCCGCTGCTGGCGAGCATCGGCCTGCTGATGGCCGGCAACGGGCTGACGTCGACCCTCCTCGGCACGCGCGCCGGGCTGGAGGGCTTTCGGCCGAGCGTGGTGGGCGTGGTCCTCGCCGGCTACTACGTGGGGTTCCTGGCCGGTTCGGTGCTGGCCCCGGCCACCATCACCCGGGTCGGTCACGTCCGGGTCTTCGCCGGCCTCGCATCGCTCGCGTCCGGTGCGGTGCTGGTGCACGTCGTGCGGCCCGAACCGCTCACCTGGTTCGTGCTCCGCGCCGTGTCCGGCATGTGCATCTCGGCGCTGTACGTGGTGTGCGAGACGTGGCTCAACGGCGTGGCCACCAACAGATCGCGCGGGGGGCTGCTGGCCACCTACATGGTGGTGGTCAGCGGATCTCTCCTCGTCGGACAGCTCCTGTTCGCGGTGGCCGACCCCGGGGGCTTCGGCCTGTTCGTGCTGGCTTCGGTGCTCGTGTCGCTGGCCGTGGTACCGGTCTCGCTCGCGTCGTTTCCGGCGCCCGCGGTGCCCAGCCCAACCCCGATCTCACTTCGACGGCTGGTCGGCGTGGCGCCGCTGGCGGCGGTGGGGGCTGCGCTCTCGGGCTTCATCGGAGCCGCCATGCTCGGTGCAGGCGTCGTCTACGCCGCCGATGCGGGGTTCGGTAGCTTCGCCACTGGCGCCTTCATCGGTGCCGCTCTGGCCGGCGGTGTCCTCCTCCAGTTCCCTCTGGGCCGCTGGTCCGACAAGGTCGATCGGCGCTTCGTCATGGCGGTGGCGGCCGTCGTGGCCGCGGGCGTGGCTGTGGCGGCGTCGATGGTGAACACCGATCGTCGCATCGTGCTCATCGCGCTGACCACGATCGCTGGCGGCTCTGCGTTCCCGCTCTACTCCCTGTCCAACGCTCACCTGAACGACTACCTCGACGCCGATCTGGTGGTCGCCGGTGGAGCCCGGATGGTGCTGATAAACGGGGCCGGGTCGGTGGCTGGTCCGGTGGTGGGGGCAGCCGCCGTGGGTTTGATCGGCCCCGAGAGCCTGTTCCTGGTGCTGGCGGGTGGCTACCTCCCGATCGGTCTGTACGCCGCCTACCGGATGACCAGGCGGGCAGCCCCCGACGAGACCGATCGGGCCACGTTCCAGGTGCAGGCGGTGGGCGTCGGTCCCACCGCGGTGGCCCTTGCCGAGCCCGATGTCGACGGCGTCCATCCACCGAGCGCCGGCCTGTTCGACGGCACCGGAGCCACCGTCGTGTATCGCGAGCAGGGGACCGGCTCGGCTGTGGTTCTTCTCGGTGAGGTCGTCAGCGGACACGAGGCGTGGGACGACCTCATCCGGGCGCTCGCAGCCAACGGCGTGTGGGCCATCGCTCCCGATGCCATCCACGGGGACGATCCCCCCTCCGCGCCGTCCGCCGACGGCGTGCTCGAGGTGCTGCGGCACCTGGAGATCCCGGCGGCGACCTTCGTGGGAGGCGGCGACCACACCGAGATGGCCTCGACCATGGCCGAGGAGCACCCCGACCGCACCGAGGCTGTCGTGCTGGTGAGGGAGACGGCAGACGGCCACGACGAGGCGGTCGAAGAAGTACAGCGACCGACCCTGGTGCTCGAGCGGTCATGGCTGGAGTCGCCCGAACACCTCGCCGACGAGATCGCAACGTTCGTCCGGCACCTGCCGGCCCCGCACCACGAAGCACGTTGAAGCCCCCGAGGCTTCGCCTCGGGGTCTGGGGGGCGACTTCGACTCTTGGCGGTCCCTAGATAGCCTTGCTCAGCCATGACCACGGAGCCGACCACGCCCGATCCAGCGGTTGCGGGCCCGCTCGGAGCTTCGTCGCCGACGTCGCGCGCGCTCCCGCCCCGACGTCGTACGTGGCGCCAGCGTTCGATCCTCACCTTCCTGGTGATCGCCACCACCATCTCGTTCGTGGCCAGCGGAGTGGTCGCCTGGGGTGCATGGAAGTACCGCTCGATCGATCGCACCGTGGTCTCGCTGGACCAGCAGGTGAGCTCAGAGCCGGCGAACTACCTGGTGGTCGGATCCGACACCAGGGCTGGCGGAGATCCGAACGATCCCAGCGCCGTCGACGACCACGACCCCCTGGCTGACACGATCATGGTGGTGCGCGTCGACCCGGCCGAGAAGGAAGCTGCCGTGCTGTCGCTGCCCCGGGACCTGTGGGTCACCGTGGCGGGGACCGGTGAGGAGGGGCGGATCAACGCCGCGTACGCGGCCGGTCACCAACAGCTCATCGACACGTTGCGGTCGGAGCTGTCCATACCGATCCACCACTACGTCGAGGTCGACTTCGCCGGCTTCCAGCAGGTGGTGGAGGCGATCGACGGCGTGCCGGTCTGGTTCGACCGTGCCATGCGCGACCGCAACTCGGGTCTCGACGTCCTGCACCCCGGCTGCACCACCCTCGACGGCTACGGGGCCCTGGCGTTCGCCCGGGCCCGGCACCTCGAGTACTGGGAGCAGGGTGGGTTCCGTCGCGACGGAAGCGGAGATCTGGGCCGGATCTCCCGTCAGCAGGTCTTCCTTCGCCGCACCATCACCCGCGCCCGGTCGAAGGGGCTCGACAACCCGCTCACCCTCAAGCGGCTCATCGACGTGGGCACAGCCAACGTGACCATCGACGACGACCTCGATGCCGGTGAGCTGTTGTCGCTCGCCAAGCGCTTCAGCGACTTCGACGCCGACGAACTGCTCACCTACACCGTGCCCACCACCCCGCGCACCACCAGCGGCGGAGCCATGGTGCTGGACCTGGCGGTGGCGGAGGCGCAGCCGGTCCTCGACCTCTTCCGAGAGGGCGAGGACGGTGACGGTGCCGCGTCGACCTCGAGCACGGGCGGGAGCGCCCCGTCCGCCGACTCGACCTCCAGCTCTTCGAGCGAACCTCCGGCGCAGGTGGAGATGCCGGTTCCAGCTTCGATCGAGGTCGACGTCTACAACAGCACCGATCGTGCCGGCCTGGCCGTCGAGGTCGCCGACCGGATGGTGGCCCTCGGCTTCGAGGTCGACGACTGGGGCAACGGCGACGACACCGGCCACCCGGCCGAGCCGTCCACCGTCGTGCGCTTCGCTCCTCCTACCGATGCCACGGCGGGGCAGGTCTCCGACGGAGAGGTGGCGGCCCGAACGGTGGCGGCCTGGGTCACCAGCGGCGCTCGGGTGGAGGTCGACGACCGCCTGGAGCCGGGGACCGTGGCCATCTACCTGGGTGACGACTTCGACGACCTCGTGGAACCGGCCGGTTCGATGTTGGACCTCGAAGGCCCGACGACGACCGCCGAGACCTCCACCTCTGTCGCGACCACGACCACCACGACCACCACGACCACCACG
>JAAZBK010000437.1 GCA_012513855.1 Acidimicrobiales bacterium | reverse complement strand
CCAGCGCACGCCCCAGCGCCGAACCTCCAGCGGCGACCGGGGACGTAAACCGGGGTCAGCCGAGGAACTGGGCCGTGGTGGTGGCCAGCAGTCGTCTGGCTGCCTCGATGGTCCGGCTGTTGATCGGCGGATCGAGCGGGTTTAGCGACTCCGTCTCCTTCCAGCGCTCGACGTATTTCTCGAGCATCGGATCGACGTCGGGGAGCGCCGACCTGAGCCGGCTCAACTCGGACGTGACCGTCGCCGGATCTGATGATGCCCGGTCCATCCGGTCGGTGGTCCTGGACAGGCCGACCAGGCGCCGGTTGTCCTCCTGGAGGAGGGTGCGGGTCCACCGGTCGGCGAGTGCGACGCGACGGGCGAGCCCGGGGTAGCCGTCGAGCAGCGGCTCGGTCGATCTCCGAACGGCGGCCGTGGCCCGGTCCAGCGACACCACGACCCCGCTCCGAAGGTCGACCCGGGGCAGCGATACCACCACGGTGGCCTCGGCGGCGTCGTACCACCAGCACGTCCGGCCAGCGCCGACCTCGGCGGGGGCGTTCGCCACCCACGGCACCTCGACGTCGTCGACCCTCACCGTCTTCGGCGGGACCTCGCCCACGAACCTCGCCTCGACCGGTCGCCGTCGCTCCCAGCCGCGGTAGCTGCCCTCGGCGGGCCCGACCTGGATCGAACGGATCCTGGCCGTCGTCCGGTGAGCGAGGGGCACCGTCACCGACCGGCCCTTCAGGTATCCGGTGGACGTGCCGTCGTCCTCGTAGAGCTCGTAACCACCGCGCGAGCCGGGGTAGGCGGTGATCACCAGGTTCGGGTACGACGCCTGGTCCAGCCGCCGGACGTCCCTCTGACCGGGCACCACCGTGCCGGCCCGCACGAACACCGGTGTCTCGCTCAACAGGTAGCGGCGTTCGAACCACTGGCCGCCCGCGCCCTCCCCACCGCCACCAGAACTGCCACCGGCGGTAAGGCGACGGCCGTGGGCGACGTCGAACCAGTCGCCCTCCGGCAGCCAGACCCGAACCGCCGCCATGGCATCGTCGTCCAACGGGCTGACCACCGGTGCCACCACCATCTGGTCGCCGAACTGGTACTGGCCGGCGGCGCCGTAGGCCGCCTCGGTCTCGGGATGCTCGTGGTACATCGGGCGCACAAGGGAGAGTCCGGTCTCGACTCCCTTGCGGCACTCGCCGTAGACGTAGGGCACGAGTTCGTAGCGACGACGGATGGCGTCGATCATCACCGTCCGGTACGGGTTGGGGAACTCCCACACCTTCCGCTCCTGCTCGGGGCCGAGCGAACCGTGGGTGCGCAGGACGGGGGAGTGGACGCCGAACTGGATCCAGCGGGCGTACAGCTCGGGGTCGGGTACGTCGCCGTAGTGGCCGCCGATGTCGTGGCTCCAGTACCCGTAGAGCGCGTTGGCGGCGGTGGCGGTGAACTCGGGTTGGTACGCGAGCGACTCCCAGACCGCCACCGTGTCGCCGGAGAAGCCGACCGGGTACCGACCGGCGCCCAGCCCGCCCCATCGGCTGAAGGCCAGCGGTCGACGGTTGGGACGCCGGCGGGCCAGGTCGTCCCAGTGGAGCTGGTTGAGCCAGGCCAGGGGGTCGAGGCCGGGGATCAGCGACTCGGTGCCCTGCTGCCAGTCCATCCACCAGAAGTCGACGCCGCGGTCCTCTTCGGGGTGGTGGAGCAGGCGGAAGTAGGCGTCGATGAACCGGGGATCGGTGACGTCGAACGGGATCCGGTCGGTGGTCTCGGGGTCGACGGCCATGGCCTCGCACACGGCCTCGAAGGCGTCCTCGTGGGAGCCGACCCCGTCCGCCGGGTGCAGGTTCATGGCGATGCGCAGCCCCCGCTGGTGGATCTGGTCCAGCGTGTCGGTGGGGTTGGGGAACAGGTCGTGGTCCCACGAGTATCCGGTCCAGCCGAGCCGGTGCCAGTCCATGTCGATGACGAGGACGTCGGCCGGGATGTCCAGGTGGTCGAACTGGGCGGCCAGGTCGAGCAGTTCGTGGTCGGTGTAGGGGTAGTAGCGGCTGTACCAGTAGCCGAACGCGAAGCGCGGTGGGAGCGGCTGGGGGCCGAGCAGTCGAGCGGCGTCGCGGAGCGCCGCCCGGTGATCGGTGCCGTAGGCGAACAGGTAGAGGTCGGTGCGCTCGCCCGGGGGTCGGGGCACCGGCCACCGACGGGCCCGGGCGCCGGGGCCGTCGACCGCGTCGAGCACCACCGTCGACGTGTCGTCGACCACCGTCCAACCCGAGCGGGACAGCAGCCCTGGTTCCAGCTGCTGTTCGTCCCACTCGCGGATGAAGCCGGTCTCGGGGTCGAACCCCACCGCCCGGGCGGTCTTGTTGCCCATCCACGTGTCGAGCGTGCGCACCGTGCCACCGAGGTTGCCCCGGTCGACCTGTCCGAACTTCCAGGTCGAGGTGACCCCGGTCGAGGTGGCCCTACCAGCACCCTTGCCGGTAGGGACACCCGAGCCGGAGAGGGTGGCTTGCAGCCGCCGGCCCGTGAAGGGGCGGGTGACGTCGGAGCAGTGCAGCGAGACGGCGCCGGTGTCGACCGTGAGCGCGTCGCCGACGACCTTCGACCGGAACCTCGGCGCAGGGAACCGGCGGTTGACCACCGCGAGCGTGGGGCGGTCCTCGAAGGTGCCGTCCTCCGCGTACTCGATGCGCAGCAGGCGGTCGGTGAGCACCGTCACCCTCACCCGGCCCGCCGCCACGACCTGATCGGGGGACGCGGTGGGTTCGGACGCGGTGGGTTCGAACGACTGCGACACGGGCATGCTCCGGCGGGAGGGGTCAGGTGGACACGTCGCAGTCTGGCCGAGTCGGGTCGGCGGCGAGGTCAGGTCTCCGCCAGGGGCCGACCTTCACCGGCTCCAGCCGTACGGGCAGCGCTCGTGGCCGGCTCGATGCGCCCCGGCCGGTTCAGACCTCGAACAGCGGCAACAGCGCGTAGCGGACCTGGCGTTCGAGGTCGGCGTCGGGCACCGGTACGGCCGTGAGCACCAGCACCGATCGCACGATCCACGAGGCGGCCATCGCGGGGTCGGACCCACGGATCAACCCGGCGTCCATGGCGGCTCCCAGCACCGGCGTCATGAGGTTGATGATCTGGTCGACGAGACCGGCCACAGCGCCGCTGGTGAGCATGTCTCCGAGGAGGTCGGGTTCGTCCTGTAGGAGTCGCTGCATGATCGGCTCGGCGAGCGTCATCCGCACCGAGCGGGCGATCACCGAGACGAGAGCTTCGGCGTCGAGGCCCGACCGGCTCATCTCGAGGAGCTTGTCGATGAAGCGGTGCAGGCGGCGGGAGAAGACCAGGGCGGTGGCCTCCTCCAGCGAGGAGACCTGGCGGTAGAGGGTGGTGCGGGCCACGCCCATCTCGCGGGCGATGTCGCTCATGGTGGCGCGGCGCAGGCCGAAGCGGGTCAGGCAGCGCTCAGCGGCGTCGAGCACGCGATCGAGGTCTGGGTCGGGTCTGGGCGGGAGGCCGTCGATGTAGTGCGTGGCGTCGATCGGCTCCCGCGGTCCCATGAGCTTCACCCCCGTGTCGGTCACCGAAACCTACCTTGTCCTCTCGTGTGACATTCGCTACAGTTAGTACACCAAGTGTAGCGCATGACAGGAGATCCGCTGTGGATGAGATGTCGAGACGGCACCTGCTCAAGGCCGGAGGGGCCATCGGCGCCCTTGGCGCGGTGACGGCGGTCGGAGGCGTCGCCGGCATGGCCCCTGCCTGGGCGTGGTCGACGCGCCGGTCGGTCATCGGTGGCGACCTGGGGACGATCCCGCCCGAGAACGTCTGGGACCCCGAGGCCGACGCGGTGGTGCACCGTCTGTTCCGGGAGGAGGGGATCACTCGGATCGACGAGATGAACGCCCTGCTGAGGCCGTGGAAGGTGAACGGCCAGGCGCTCCCGGCGGGGCTGCCGGCCGATCTGGTGGCCTTCATCGAAGGCGCCCGCCAGAACCCGTCGTGGCAGAGCTCCGCCAAGCTCGCCGACAGCCTCGAGTTCTACAAGGCTCGGGGTCTGTACACGGGCCTGCTGTACGGCATGGGCAGCGGGATCATGAGCTGCGCCATCCCCGACGAGGCCCGGGCCGTGTACCACTCCAAGGGCGGGGAGGACATGAAGGACCGGGTGTCCAAGACCGCCAAGCTCGGCTACGACATCGGCACCCCCAACGCCTTCGCCCCCGACGGTCAGATGATCGTCACCTGCATCAAGACCCGGCTCGCCCACAGCGCGGT
>JAAZBK010000436.1 GCA_012513855.1 Acidimicrobiales bacterium | reverse complement strand
GAGACTGGCGCAGGGCTCGTATTCGTGTGGGCTGAATAGCGGCTGATGAGTCTTGACGCGCCGAACTGTGACGGTCAGCTCGACCCCGACGATGTCTCGGTTGCGCGCTGGCGGGGTGGGCCCGTTTCGAAGCCGGACGTCATCGGCTCGAGGTCGTGTGCACGGCCGGCGATGTCGGAGTGTCTTGAGCGCCCCATCGGCTCCTTCGTGGGCAGGTGGCGGGACCGACAACCGGCTTCGGCAAGCAGGGGGCTGAGCCCATTCTTCGCCGGTGCGCTGACGTTGGCTCGTGGCGCCGGTGCTCGCGCTGGTGTGCACGGATTGGGCGGCTGGTGTTCCTGCCTGAGCAGACACCCTCCCGGCTTGATGGGCCGGGAGGGTCTTGGGGGACGGGCTGACTGTGTTAGTGGGTTATCGCTTGGGGGCGGGGGTGTAGGTCTGTTCGGGGACGGGGTCGGGTCCGGCGTTGTCGGCGATGGGTGTCGTCTTGCCGTTGCTGACCTCCTTGCCGACCTTCTCGGTGCCGAGGACTGCTGCGAGGTCGGTGGGGAGCGCGTCGACGACCTCCCGGTGGGTGATCACCGACTGGTAGTCCCATCCGGGCCCGTTGGACCCGCGGCCGAGCAGGACGCCGGTGTCGGGGGCCAGGTACAGGTACTGCCGCGTGCCGGGCCGCATGGCCTCATCGGTGAAGGTCACCTTCAGGGCGGGGCGGGACTGTGTGTCGGTAGTGCGCTCGACGGTGACCTTCGGGTTCAGGCCCAGGACGCCGATCGCGGCGGCTCGGACTGCCGGGGGTGCTGCCTCCTGGCGGAGCATGTCACCGATCGCAACGAAGACGGCCTCGTCGGGGGAGGTCGAGCCGAGCGCGCGAGCACGCAGGAACGCATCCAGCAGGTGCGGTTCGGTCGGCATGGCGGAGGCATAGTCGGGACGCATCCAGCCCCACGCCGGGGGGAAGATGTACTGCTCGGTGTGCCCGTTGGCCACCCGGTCAGACCACGTCCACCCGTCGGTGGTGTAGTAGTCATCGAACGTCACGCGCGTGCCGGCTGACACGTCAGTGGCCGGGGGCTCGGCTCCTGCGGCCGGTCCGTCCGCCATGCCGGTTCGGGTGTCGATGGACTGCACCCGTAGGTACTGGTGGTCGCCCCACTCCAGGCGGGTTTGGGTCGACGCGGCCGCAGCGACCTTGCCGAGTTCCTCGGCGGCGGCGGTGGTGGTGAACCAGCCGGGAAGGGCGATCGGGCCACTGAGCATCAGCGCGGCCACCACGGACGCTGCGACCGCCAACGGCCAGGCACGCCGCCCCGGTCGGACACGGCGGGTGCTGCCGGCCAGGACGTCCTGGAGGACCTCATGGCGCAGGCTGGGCGTCCACGCGTCGTGGAGGCCTTCCTCGGTGGGCTTGGTGCGTTCGATCAGGTCAGACATGGTCAACTCCTGCGGGCAGGGCGACCAGGCGCAAGGCAGTGCGGTCGCTGGCGTGGGTGGACAAGCGGCGTCGGGCCCGGGACAGCCGGGCGGCGAACGTGTTGGCGGTGCAGCCGAGGACCTCGGCGGCTTGCTGGGGTGTGAGCCCGTCCCAACCGACCAACAGCAACGTTTCCCGGTCGTCTTCCGACAGCCGGGCGAAGGCGTCGGCCAACGCGAGCCGGTCCTCGACCGGAGCCTGGGAGGTGGCTGCGACTGCTTCGATGCCGGCCAGCTCGGTG
>JAAZBK010000435.1 GCA_012513855.1 Acidimicrobiales bacterium | reverse complement strand
CCGACCCGGGCAGTCCCGACCCGGGCAGTCCCGACAGGGCCGCGAGCAGCTTGGCCACGTTCCGTCCGTCGTCGCCGCCCTCGCCCGCGTACCTCGCCGAGTGCACCCCGGGCGCTCCGTCGAGAGCTTCCACCTCCAGGCCCGAGTCGTCGGCCAGCGCGGCCAGACCGGTGGCGGCCACCAGCGCGCTGGCCTTCAGGCGAGCGTTGCCGACGAAGGTGTCGGCATCCTCCACCACGTCGGGTACGTCGGTCGGGCGGGGCACCAGCGCGATCCGGTCGCCGAGGATGTGGGCGATCTCCGCGGCCTTCTTGGGGTTGGCCGACGCCAGCACGACCCTCTCGCCGGCGTCCACGTCAGCGGGGAGCGGGAGCGACGGCGAGCACCTCGCGCTGGATGTCGCTGATGCGGGCGATGCCAGACTCTGCCAGCCCGAGCATGGCGTCGAGCTCCACCCGGCTGTAGGGGGCGCCCTCGGCTGTTCCCTGGACCTCGATGAAGCCGCCGGCCCCGTTCATGACCACGTTCATGTCGACCTCGGCACGGGAGTCCTCGACGTAGGGGAGGTCGAGGACGGGCGTTCCGTCGACCACGCCCACCGAGATCGCGGCGCACGAGTCGGTGAGCGGGTGCGTGGTCAGCTTGCCCGCCTGGACCAGCCTGGTGAGGGCATCGTGGAGGGCGACGTAGCCGCCGCAGATCGAGGCGGTGCGGGTGCCGCCGTCGGCCTGGAGGACGTCGCAGTCGACCACGACCTGTCGCTCGCCGAGCAGCCCCATGTCGCACACCGAGCGGAGGGAACGACCGATGAGCCGTTGGATCTCCTGGGTACGGCCCGACTGCTTGCCCTTCGCCGCCTCACGGGCGATGCGTTCGGCCGAGGCCCCGGGGAGCATCGAGTACTCGGCGGTGACCCAGCCCTTGCCCCGACCCCTCATCCAGCGGGGGACGTCGTCGTCGATCGACGCGGTGCACAGGACCCGAGTGCCGCCGAAGGAGACCAGCACCGAACCCGCGGCCTGGACCGTGAAGTCCCGTTCGAAGCTGATCGGGCGAAGTTCGTCGGGCTGGCGGCCATCGGGGCGCATCGGTTCTCCGGGGTGTGGATCGGCCGCCGGGTTGCGGCCGTCGACCCATCGTCGCAGAGTCGCGGCGCGGGTCTGATGTTCGACCGTGCGGGAACGCTCAGGAAGCGCCGCCGTCTCCCAGGAGGTTCACAGGTAGCTCCCAGGTTCAGGTGGCACGATCGGATCATGACCGGACGTGACCTGCTGCTGGTGGAAGACGAGGACAACCTGCGCACCATGCTCGAGGCCGCGCTCCGCCACAGCGGCTTCGACGTTCGTCCGGCAGCCACCGGCCGGGAGGCGCTGGCCGAGGTGGCCGAGGCCGAGCCCGACCTGATCGTCCTCGACGTGATGCTGCCCGACCTCGACGGGTTCGCGGTGTGCCAGCGGTTGCGCTCCGACGGCGTGCGCACGCCCGTCCTCTTCCTCACCGCACGCGACTCCACCGAGGACAAGGTGCGCGGCCTGACCCTCGGCGGCGACGACTACCTGGTCAAGCCGTTCAGCCTGGAGGAGCTGGTGGCGCGCATCGAGGCGATCCTGCGCCGCACCGACGGCGAGGCCCGATCCGACGCCCGCATCAGCTGCGCCGACCTGGTGATGGACGACGACGCCCACCTCGTCACCCGCGGTGACGTCGAGGTCGGCCTGTCGCCCACCGAGTACAACCTGCTGCGCTACCTGTTGATCAACCAGGGTCGTGTGCTGTCCAAGACGCAGATTCTCGACCACGTCTGGCAGTACGACTTCGGTGGCGACGGGAGCGTGGTCGAGACCTACATCGGGTACCTCCGCAAGAAGCTCGATCGCACCGATCCCCGCCTCATCCACACCGTCCGCGGCGTCGGCTACGTGCTTCGCCTGCCGCGGAGCTGACCCAGAGGCCCGATGCGACTCACCACCCGGATCCTCGTGGCCATGGCGTTCCTCGTCCTCGCCCTCACGATGATGGGGGTGCGCTCGATGGTCACCACCGAACGTCAGCTGCTGCGCCAGGTGGACGACCAGCTGATCCGGACGGCGCCGCGCCTCCGCCCGACCTACGACCAACCTCCCGATGACATGGGCGGGGGCACCTCCAACCCCTTCTTCGTGGGCGTGGTCGTCGGCGACCGGGTGGTGACGCTCCTGGAGCCGCAGCTCACCGAGGGCGACCCGGGCGTTCCGTCGGTCGATGCGAGCCTGGCGATCGAGCGGGTGGGGGCTCCGCCCTTCACCGTCGACGCCATCGGATCCGACGAGCGCTACCGGGTCCAGGTCCGCGCCGACGAGCGACGGGCCCGGGTGTTCGTCTTCGCGGCACCGCTCGGCGACGTCGACGAGACCCTCCGCCAGCTCCGGAACAGCCAGGTGCTGGCGTTCGTGGCGGCCATGGCGGTGCTCGGCGCCGTCACGTTCTGGGTGGTTCGCCTGGGGGTGCGGCCCCTGAGCCGGATGGCCGCCACCGCCAGGGCGATCGGGCAGGGCGACCTCGGCCAGCGGATCCCCGACGAGGTGGCGGTGGCCGGCACCGAGACCGGCGACCTCGGGCTCGCCCTCAACCAGATGCTGACCCGGATCGAAGACGAGCTCATGGCCCGCTCCGCGTCGGAGGCCCGCCTGCGCCGGTTCGTCGCCGACGCCTCCCACGAGCTGCGGACGCCGATCACGACCATCCGGGGCTACGCAGAGCTGTACCGGATCGGCGGGCTGGACGCGGGCAACCTCGACGATGCCATGCGACGCACCGAGGACGAGGCCCGCCGCATGGGCCTTCTGGTCGAGGACCTGTTGCAGCTGGCTCGGCTCGACGAGGGTCGTCCATTGGACCTCGGGCCGGTCGACCTCAGCCGGGTGCTGGAGGACAGTGCGAGCGACGCCCGGGCGGTGGAGGCCGATCGCCCCGTCCGCGTCGACGCACCGGAGTCGCTGGTCGTCACCGGCGACGACGCCCGCATCCGCCAGGTGGTGGCGAACCTCCTGGGAAACGTGCGCGTCCACACCCCGCCCGAGACCGCTGTGGAGCTCAGGGCCCGATCGGCCGACGGCTGGGCGGTGATCGAGGTGTCCGACCACGGTCCGGGCATGGCACCCGAGGTGGCGGCGCGGGCGTTCGAGCGGTTCTACCGGGCCGACGACTCCCGGGCGCGCGCCACGGGCGGGTCCGGCATCGGCCTGGCGATCGTCGCCGCCGTCGCCGAGGCCCACGGCGGCACCGCCACCATCGAATCGGCACCGGGCCAAGGCACCACCGTCCGGATCGCGCTCCCGCAGACCACCGCCGCCCCGCCCCGGATCTGACCGAACTGTTCCGTGGCTCCCAGCTGACGCACAGGCTCGACGTGTCCCATGGGTGTCGGAACCACACCAACCAGAAAGGGGTTTCGACATGATCGGTCGAAAGATGATCGGAGCGGCCGCGATGGTCGCGGCACTGGCCGGAGGCGTCGCGGTGGGAGCAGTAGCCGGCTCACCGGGGGTCTCGGGCGCCCAGGAGGAAGCGGCCTCCACCACCGCTGACGGCGGGGCCATCGGGGCCGCCCCGGATCACGGGAAGCGCGGGGGGCTCGGCCTCCGGGGGATGAAGGTCGAGGCGGCAGCCGAAGCCATCGGCATCAGCGAAGACGACCTCCGAACCCAGTTGAGGGACGGGCAGACCCTGGCCGAGATCGCCGAAGCCAACGGCGTCGACCGTCAGGCCGTGGTCGACGCGCTGGTCGCCGCCGGCGAGGAGCAGCTCGCCGAACTGGAGGCGACGCTTCCGGAGCGCATGGACGACGTCATGGACCACGAGCTCCGGTCCCGCGACGGCCACCGGTTGCGCGATCGGATCGAGGAGCGCTCTGGCAACTGAAGGTCGGTGAGCACCGCCACCGCGCCTTGCGGTGACGGTGGCGTTCAGCCGGTGAAGTGCGGCCGGGCCCGAACGGGCTCGGCTGCAGCCGCGTCACCGGCGCCCGCGACGCCGGCGGCCGGGCCAGGGGCGCCGGTCGGGAGGGTGGCAGCGGGAACCGGTGACGGGCTGGGCGAAGGGCCGGGCGGCGGCACCGT
>JAAZBK010000434.1 GCA_012513855.1 Acidimicrobiales bacterium | reverse complement strand
GTGACCGGACCAACGGCCCGGGCGGAACGGGTGACCTCTTCGACCTCTCCGACGCGATCCTGCGCGGCGAGACCGACATCGACCTCCACCATCCCTTCTCACCTTCGAACACGTTGGTGGAAGCAGCCGACGGCGTGGCCTTCGTGGAGTCGTTCGCCAACGTGGGGGTGTTCTCCACGCCCGACGGGCTCTGCCTGGTCGACACCGGCTCCGCGTTCGCGGCTCCAGCCATCCACGGCGCCGTGCGCGGCTGGTCGCCAGATCGGCTGGCGTCGGCGGTGTACACCCACGGCCACATCGACCACGTCTTCGGGACGCAGGTGTTCGAGGAGGAATCGGCAGCCAAGGGGTGGGAACCGGCCAAGGTGGTGGCCCACGAGCTGGTCGACGAGCGCTTCGACCGATACGTGCTCACCGCCGGCTACAACTCGGTCATCAACCAGCGGCAGTTCCGGGCGCCCGGGCTCCAGTGGCCGGTCGAGTACCGCCGGGCCGACGTCACTTACGAGGAGACGCTCGAGTGGGACGTGGGCGGGGTCCGCTTCGACCTGCACCACGCCCGGGGCGAGACCGACGACGCCACCTGGGCCTGGGTCCCCCACCAGAAGGTGATCTGTCCAGGCGACCTGATCATCTGGTGCTCGCCGAACGCCGGCAACCCCCAGAAGGTCCAGCGCTTCGCTCGGGACTGGGCGGTGGCGCTGCGGGAGATGGCCGCCCTGGAGCCCGAGATCCTTCTGCCGGGCCACGGCCTGCCGGTGCGCGGTGCAGATCAGGTGCGGGCCGTCCTAACCGACACCGCGTCGCTGCTGGAGCACGTCTTCGCCCACACGCTCGACCTGATGAACGAGGGTGCCACGCTGGACACCATCGTCCACTCGCTGGAGGTCCCGTCCGACCTGGCGGGCAAGCCCTACCTCCAGCCGATCTACGACGAGCCCGAGTTCGTGGTCCGCAACATCTGGCGCCTCTACGGCGGCTGGTACGACGGCAACCCGGCCCGGCTGAAGCCTCCGCCCGACGCCCAACTGGCCGCCGAGGTGAGCACCCTCGCCGGCGGGGCCCGGGCCCTGGCCGCTCGCGCGCAGGAGGTGGCCGCCGCCGGCGACTTCCGCCTGGGGTGCCAGCTCATCGAGTGGGCCACCGCGGCCGACCCCGACGACACCGAGGTGCGGGGCATCCGCCACGAGGTCTACTCGGCCCGGGTGGAGGCCGAACGGTCGCTCATGGCCCGTGGCGTCTACACCTGGGCTGCCCACGAGTCGGCTTCCGAGTAGAGCCGGCCGCTCGACCCCCCATGGCCGATCACGCGGCCGATCACCCGGCCGATCCCCTGGGCAACCCCCCGGTCGCCGACGGCCCCTGGTTCGCGGTGTCTGTCACCTGCACCACTGCGGCGGCGGAACTGGTGGCCGACGTGCTCTGGCAGGCCGGTACCCCCGCTGTCGAGGAACGAGCTGTGGAGGAACGGGCTGCGGAGGAGCGGGCCGGCAAGGGACCAGACCTGGTGATCCTGCTGGCCGGCTTCCCCGATCAGGCGGTGGCCGACCAGGCCGCAGACCGCGTCGCGGAGATCGGGGGAGGTGCCGTCCGCTCGGTGTCGGTGGCACCGGTCCTCGACGACGGGTCCGACGCCTGGCGCGAGCACGCCACCGCTATCGAAGCCGGACCGTTCACCCTCGTGCCCACCTGGGTCGACCACCATCCGGTGCCCGGACGACAGATGCTGCTCCTGGACCCCGGCGCCACCTTCGGTTCGGGCAGCCACCCCACCACCCGCCTGGTGCTCGACGCACTGGCCCGGCTGGTCGAGCCGGGGGACGTGGTCCTGGACGTCGGCTGCGGGAGCGGGGTGCTGGCCATCGCCGCCGCGCTCCTGGGGGCAGAGGCCGTGGGGATCGACGTCGATCCGGCCGCTCCCGAGGTGACCGTGGCCAACGCTCGACGCAACCGGGTCGACCAGTTCGTTCGCTACGACGACCGGCCGCTGGCCGATCTGGCGGAGCAGGCTCGCAGCGAAGGCCGCCGGTACGACGTGGTGGTGGCCAACCTGTTGTCGCCGATCGTGGTCGACCTGGCCTCGGACCTGGTGGAGGTGGTGGAAGCCGGAGGGCACCTCGTGGTCTCGGGCCTGCTCGTCGACCGGCTCCAACCGATGCTCGACGCCGTGGACGGGCTCGGTCCCCACCTCGCCATGTCCCTGGTGGAGCAGATCGAAGCCGAGGGTTGGGCTGCGCTCACGTTCGTCCGCTCAGCCCACGCCCGACCGGACCTCGCCCAACCGGAACTCGCCCAACCGGAACTCGCCCAACCGGACCTCGCCCAACAGGCCCGACGAACCCGCGTCACGCCGTAACCTCTGCCCGTGGCAATCGACCCGACCACCGAGGTCGCCTTCACCGTCGACCAGATCGCCCCGGCCACGGCCGCCGTGGCCGACGTGCTCTCGAAGGCGGAGGGGTGGGTGAACCTGTCCCCCGAGGTGGAGCCGGGCACCGAACCACCACGCCGCAACCTGTTCGCGGCCATCTTCTCGTCCCGGGGACCGGCGCTGCCACTGGCCACCGTCAGCCCATCGGGCACCGACGACGGGCTGCTGGCGCTCGGCCTCCAGCACCCCGGAGGCGTCAAGGCCTTGGACACGCTGGCTGCGGCAGGGCACCGCCTCCCCGAGGGCTGGCGGAAGGTGTCGGACCACCCGCGCCGGGGCTTCGTGGTGTCAGCGCCCTCGACCACCTCGCCCGATCGGATCGTGCGGTGGCTGGTCGACGGCGCCGTGCTCCTCACCGACCACGATCTCGTGGAGATCACCGACCACTGGGTGGCACGCTCCTACCGGCCCTGACCTGCCGGCTACGGCGCTCAGACCACCAGTCAGCCGGTGACTCAGTGGGTCAGGCCGGGAGCGCGCCGGTGCGCGCCGCCTCGACCAAGACGTCGAACTGGGCGGTGGTGAGCTCGCCGCTGCCGCGTGCCACCACCACGCCTTCGGCGTCGATCGCCGCGAAGAACGGGAAGCCGGTGAGGCCGAACTGGGCCTGAACGGTGTTGTCGGCGTCGTCGATGGTGGGGAACGTCCACGACTCGCGCTCGAGCCACTCCGACGGCGGGAAGTTCGGGCGGTTGGACACCGTCGACGTGGCCACCCCGAAGAGATCGACGTCGTCGGGCAACGGGTTGCTCTCCAGGTGCTCGACGATCCGCGGGACCTCGGCCTGGCAGTGCGGGCACCAGTGGGCGAGGAACACCACCACGTGGGCCTTCCCCGGTGAGCCGATGGTGACCGGATCGCCCGTGAAGCCGGCGCCGGTGACCTCGGGGGCCTGCCGGCCGCGGGCCGTATCGGCTCCGCCACGGTCGAACGGGGGCAACGGTTCGCTGCCGTCGCCCCGCTCCACCGACCCGGCCTCCGGGGCCTGCCCGAAGATCGACATGTCGACCGCTCCGTCGGACCCGCCGTCGTCGGAGTCGCTGCCGCACGCCGCGCTCACCAGCGCGAGCAGCGCCACCGCGATGATGGTCAGGGCACGACGGGGGCTTCGGACGGTGGGTTTCAATGCTCCTCCTCGGAGTTCGGAGACGGGGGCCGGGTGGCTGTGGCCGTCGGCGAGACAGCCAGCATGGCGATGATCGCCGCAAAACCCGACAGGGCCATGGTGGGGATGGTGAGGTAGCCGAAGCGCTCGAACCAGATGATCGAGCACGGGTTCATCGGGTCGCAG
>JAAZBK010000433.1 GCA_012513855.1 Acidimicrobiales bacterium | reverse complement strand
GGCAGGGTCGTGACCGCCCGGGCGGAAGCGGTCGGCGTCGGCGATGCAACCGCCGGCGTTGGCGATGAAGTCCACCGCCCAGCAGATGCCGGCGTCGACGAGGGCCCGCTCCACGGCGTCGTCTCCCGGGCCGCTGGCGGCGAGGACGTTGTTGGCCGAGCCAGCCAGGACGCGCACGCCCCCGGCGTGGAGTGCCTCGACGGCGGCCAGGTCCACGGCACCGCCGAGGGCGAAGGGGGCTGCCACATCCGCGGGCACCGACCAGATGTCCTCGGGTGCGACGACGGCCACGTCGTGGCGTTGGGCGGCCCGACGGGCCCGGTGGGTGTCGACGTCGGTGATCGTCACCCGGGCTCCTTCTGCCACCAGTTCTGCGAGGGCGTTCGATCCGCAGGCGCCGACGCCCTGGAGGCTCACCCGCAGGCCGGCCAGCGACGGGGTGCCCCAGACGCGCTCGGCGCAGGCCCGCATGGCGTGCAGCACTCCCGAGGCGGTGGCCGGGGCGATGTCGCCGACGCCGCCGGACGCACCGGGGAGGGTGGACACGTACGGGGTCTCGCGGTGCAGGGCCGTCATGTCGTCGAGGGTGAGGCCCGAGTCGAGTCCGGCCCAGTAGCGGCCGCCGAGAGCGTCGACCGACCGGCCGAACGCCCGCAGCAGGGCTTCGGTCCGGTCGGTTCGGGGGTTGCCGATGATCACGGCCTTGCCTCCCCCGCGTGCTTCGCCCGCAGCCGCGTACTTCAGGGTCATGGAGCGTGCCAGGCGGGTCACGTCCGCCACAGCCGCACCGAAGGTGGGGTACGGGAGCATCCGCACGCCGCCGTCGGCCGGCCCGAGAAGCGTCGAGTCCACGCAGATGAGCGCCAGCAGACCGCTCTCGGGATCGGACGCCACGACGAGCTGCTCGAAGTCGCCGTCCAGTGCGCCCTCTGGGAGAGGACGTCCTGCGGGCGAAGCGTCGGCGACGGTGGTGAGGGGGCGGTAGGGGAAGGTCGAGATCGGCATGGGAGCACCATCGCCGTCCGCCGCGCCGGTGCACAGGCACGATTTGTCGTGACCTGGCCACTCGTGACGGTCACATCGACCGACGCGTCCGGCAGTTCCGGCAGGTCGGTTGGTTCCGGCGGATCGGGCCGCGGCGTTTTCCGTGCGACCGGAGCTCGTGGCACGTGCAGCGCCTCCGGTGCCATAGATCACGAAGACGGAGCTGTGCGATGAGCGGGACGCTCGACGAGACCGACCGCCAGTTGCTCGAGCTGCTGGCCGAGGATGCCCGCATGCCACTCACCGGCCTCGCCCGGCGGCTCGGGTTGGCGCGCTCGACGGTGCAGGTGCGCCTTGCCCGGCTGGAGGCACGTGGGGTGATCGCCGGCTACACGGTCCGGCTCGGCCCGGGCCACCGCTCCGACGGGGGTGTGGAGGCGATGGTGTCATTGGTGGTGGACGCCCGCCGTGTGGACCGGGTGGTGGGTGAGCTCGAGGCGTGCAAGGAGGTCCGGTCGCTCCACGCGGTGAGCGGATCGGTCGACCTCGTCGCCCTCGTCCGCTGCCCCACACCCGTGGACCTGGACCGCCTGCTCGACCACATCGGCACCATCCCCGGCGTCGAGCGGACCAACTCGTCGGTGGTGCTGGCCACCCGCATCGATCGGAGAGACCCGACGTGACCAGGAACCCCCGTGACCGCTGGAGCCTCGCCGGGAGGTTGGCCCGACGTCTCGTCGACCCGCCCCGGCCGTTGCTGGAGAGGATCGTGGGTGCACCGCCGGTGGTGGTGGAGGGGCGGGTGCTGGACCGGCGCGTCCAGGCGCTGCTGGCCCGCACCCACCTGGATCCCGACAGCGAGCTGGCCGACATCGACGCGGCCCGGCGCTCCCTGGTCAGGTGGGCCGGCGTGCTGCTGCCGCGCCGAACCGGGGTGCTGGCCGTCGACCGGGTGGCCGACGGACGGGCAGGAGACATCCCGGTGCGGGTCTACCGGCGTCTCGGCACCACCGGCGACCGGCCCGGCATCGTCCACCTCCACGGAGGGAGCTGGGCCAAGGGCGACCTGGACTCGGCAGACCGGTGGTGCCGCATCGCCGCCGACGTGACGGGTTGCGTGATCGTCTCGGTCCACTACCGCCGTCCACCCGAGGACGTCTTCCCGGCCGCGGTCCACGACGCCATCGACGCGTACGGCTGGGTCCACGCGCACGCCTGCGAGCTGGGCGTGGTCGAGGGTCAGGTGGCGGTGATGGGCGAGAGCGCAGGCGGGAACCTCGCGGCTGTGGTCGCCCAGCAGGCGGCGGCCACAGGGCTCGTCCCGCCGATCGCACAGGCCCTGGTGTGCCCCGCGCTCGACCTGCGGATGGTGCTGCCGTCGATCGCCACGTTCGGCGCCGGCTTCGGGCTCGAGCACGCGGCCATGGCGCGCTACCGGGGCACCTACGTCCCGGACCCCGACGACTGGACCTCTCCGCTGGCCTCTCCGTTGCTGGCCGAGGACGTCACCGGCCTGCCGCCGACGCTGGTCGTGACGGCCGGCTTCGACCCGCTCGTCGACGACGGACGCACCTACGCCGATCGTCTCCGGGACGCCGGCGTGCGGACGCGCTACCGGTGCTACGACTCGATGGTCCACGGCTTCGTGAGCATGGGCATCCTGCCCGAGGGCGTGGCCGTCACCGAAGAGGTCGCAGCCATGGTCGGCGCCCTGGTCAGCGACTCCATCGACCCGGCGGACCGACCCGACCGGTCGGATCTCCTCCCACCTCCGGACGGCGAACGAACGGTGGGACAGGGAGTGCAGCGCACCTGACGGGCGTACCGTCTCGGCATGATCCGCAGCCCGTCGTCCTCCTCACGGCCCGTGCCGCAGGTGAAGCACGTCGGAAACGCGTGGTGGTGATGACCGACG
>JAAZBK010000432.1 GCA_012513855.1 Acidimicrobiales bacterium | reverse complement strand
TGGCGCTGGCGGCTCTGGAGGCCGGTGTCCACTGCCTCCGCCTCAACCCGGGCAACATCCGCCGTCCCGAGCACATCAAGCTGATCGCGTCGGAGGCCAGGGACCGCGGCGTTCCGATCCGCATCGGGGTCAACGGCGGTTCCCTGGACGAGAAGCTGTACCAGAAGTACGGCGGCAAGGTCACCCCCGAGGCCATGGTGGAGTCGGCCCAGATGGAGCTGGCCTACTTCGAGGAGGTCGGCTTCAACCAGGTGAAGATCTCGGTCAAGGCCTCCAACGTCCCGCTCATGATCGAGGCCTACCGGCAGCTGTCCGAGGCCACCGACCACCCCCTCCACCTCGGCGTCACCGAGGCAGGGCCGCCGCCGGCCGGACTGGTCAAGGCCACCGCCGGCATAGCTGCTCTCCTCGCCGAGGGCATCGGCGACACCATCCGCTACTCGCTCACCGCCGACCCCGTCGAGGAGGCCAAGGCCGGGCGACAGCTGCTCGAGGCCATGGGCCTGCGCGAGCGGAAGGGGCTCGATCTCATCGCCTGCCCGTCGTGTGGCCGGGCCGAGGTCGACGTGATCAAGGTGGCCGGCGACGCCCAGGACGCGCTGGAGAAGCTGAACCTGCCCATCCAGGTGGCGGTCATGGGGTGCGTGGTGAACGGACCGGGTGAGGCGAGGGACGCCGATCTCGGCATCGCCGCCGGACGCCAGAAGGGCCACCTCTTCGTGAAGGGCCAGGTGGTCCGGGTGGTGCCAGAACCCGAGATGGTCGACGCCCTCGTCGAGTGGGCTCACAAGATCGCCGACGAGGGCATCGAGGGGGCCCTGGCCCAGGCCGACGCCGGCGCTGCCGCCGAGGCCGACGCCGACAGGGCGGCCCTGCTCGACGAACAGGGCGCCGACGCCAACGCGAGCGAGCAGCGGGTCGACCTGATCCGCAAGAACCTGTTGGGCTGACTTACCCGCCCAAGTTCGGGCGGTGCCTGGGGACCCTGTCTTCCTCCCTGCGCGCGTTGCTCCCGCCCGACCTCACCGGGCTGGGGTCTGTGTGTGGGCCTCAGATGGTGGTGTCTCAGTTCGGTCGGATGCGGGAGCAACGTGCTCGTCCGTCCAGAGCAGGGTCGGCGCCACCCTCACGGGCTCGTTTCATCCCCGCCCAAGTTCGGGCGGCGCCTGGTGCGGACCGTTTAGAACGAAGCTGCCGGGTCCCGAAGGACCCGGCAGCGTCAGTTTGAGGTGGGCTGACCCGTCTGGCCCGGCTTGTGCCCGGCCGGTGGTCGGCGTCGCTGGAGCTACAGGTTCACCATGAAGGTGGCGATGACCTTGTCGAGGGCGAGGATGTCGGCATCGGTCACCATCTGGACCTGGACCAGCGCCACGAAGCTCCCGCCCGCGGGGCTGGCCACGATGTAGACGGCCGAAGCACCGGTTCCCCCGCAGTTGCCCAGGTACTGGATGAAGCCCTGGTAGAGGGTGTCGTCGTACACCTCGCGGCCACCGTCGGTGCACGCGCCCATCGCCCCTTCGGCGTAGGCGTCCAGAACGGAGTTGAGGTCACCACCCACGTCAGCCGCAGAAGCCGCGGTGACCATGACCCCGGGCATGTCCCACTGCTGCTCGTAGCCGGCCACGCTCGGGCTGGCCATCACGTTCGCCCACTGGGTGCCGTCGTCGAACTGGTGGGGTGAGCCGTCGACGTCGGACCACTCGCCGGGAACCTCGACGCTGATCACACCGCTGTTGTCGGAGACCCGCACGTAGTTCGGGTAGATCATGCCGGACTGGAGCGCGCCGGTCTGGGCGACGACCTCGGTGGCCAGCGACTCGGAGGGCTCCAGCTCGTCGCCGTTGAACTCTCCGGTGAGGCGGAGCTGCTCGTCGAAGCGAAGGACCTGGACCGACAGCTTGTCGTCGGCGTTGCGGGACTTGAGCACGTCGCAGTAGTCGGCGAGGGTGCCGTCGGAGCCCATGGAGAGTCCCTCGATGCGCTCGATCAGGTCGCCACCCTGGATGCCAAGCTCACCGGCGGGGCTGTTGGTGTCGACTCCCGACACCCAGATGCCGGCGATGCCCAGCTCCGAGTCGTAGACCGCCTGGCCGTTGATGCCGAGCGAGTCGACATCGCCCTCCTTCAGCTGCTCGACCAGAGGCTGGGCCAGGTCGGATGCGATGGCGAAGAACTGCGAGGTGCCCGTGCCGCCGACATCGCCGCCCGCGTAGTTGACCGCCACGACCTTGCCGGTCTCGGCGTCGACCAGCGGGCCACCGGAGTTGCCGGGCTGGATGTTGGCGTCGTGTTCGACCACGTGCTCGACGGAGGCCCAGTTGGTGTCTCCGGCCGCCTCGGCCTTGGAGATGATCCCGCTGGTGAGCGTGTACTCGGGGTCGCCGAGGGGGAACCCGGCGGCGCGGACCTCGAGGCCCACCTTGGGCGCCTCGTTCGACCACTCGAGGTACGGGTAGCCGTCTCCCTCGAGGTCGATGACCGCCAGGTCGCTGCACTCGGAGACGCCGAGGACCTTGGCGTTGACCGGCTTGTCCTCACCCGAGAGGTGGACCTTGAGCGTGGCGTTGCCGGTGACCACGTGGTTGTTGGTGACCACGATGCCGGAGGGGTCGATGATGAAGCCGGTCCCTCGGCTCGATCCCTCGAACGTCTGGCTGACGGCCAGGGACCCGTCGGGCTCGACGAAGGATCCGGTGGCCACGATCTGGACGACCGCGCTCTCGACGTCTCCGATGGTGGAGACGGCACCGCTGCTCTTGTCGCCTTCGGACTTGTCGGCCGCGGTGGAGGTGGACTTGTCGTCGCTCTTCTCGTCGCCGCCGCTGCTTCCGCAGGCCGAGGCGATCAGCGCGAGCGTGGCGACGCCCGCGGCGAACATCTTGGTGACCTTCATCCTGTGCTGCTTTCCCTCCACTCCCCGAGCGGCCCGCGGGAGCGACCTTGTGTAGACCGGAATGTGTACCACACAGAGTGGTGGGGGTTCGGTCGGAGAAATCCCCCATTGAGGTCTCGGCCGAGGTGGGGTATGGCCTACGCCCGATGACCTGCGGGACCACCTTCGGACTCCCGCTCGTTCGGGGCCTTCACACCGGGTGACGGGCCGGGGTCGGGAGCTCAGGTGAAGACGGTGAAGTAGGCGACGCTCCCCACCACAGAGCAGACCGTGACGGTCCACATCACCGCCTGGACCCACCGCGGCTGCTCCTTCAACTCGTCGAGCTTGGCCCGCTTCTTGACGTACTCCATGACGCGCTCGGCCCAGGGGAGCTCGCGCGACAGGATCCCGAGCCCGGCGAGGATGCCCACCACGCCGGGGCCGGGCAGCACGATCATGACCAGGCCGCCGAGCAGAACCACGAAGCCGACCGCGATGGTGGCGAGGCGCACGACCACGTGCCGCTTGGCCTGCTCGAGGGTCGCCTCCTGGTCGCCGGTGGCGAGCTCGGCTTGGATGGCCGCCTCCACCAGCCGTTCCCTGGACTCGTGGCGCTCAGCAGCCCTTCGCTCGGCGCGGCTACGGCCGCGGGTGACCTCGATGCGGGCTCGGGCGTCGCCCGACCCCGACGGAGCCGCGTCGCTGAGGCCTGACCTCTCGTCCGGCGGCTCCTGAGCTGGGACGGGGTCGTCGAGTGCGGGGTCAGGTCCGATGCTCGCCATCGGTCGAGTATCGCGGCTCCGGCCCGATGGTTCGTGGTCAGTTGCCAGGGATCGGCCTGCGGCTGCTGCGCCCGGCGGACCGGCAGGGAGGGGATCAGCCCGCCACCACGTCGTCGTAGGCATCGGTGCCGCGCAGGAAGGCGACCGCATACGAACACACCGGCAGCACCTGTACCCCCTCGGCGCGGGCGTCGTCCATGGCCCGCTTCATCAGCTCGGCGGCCAGGCCGTGGCCCCGGAGCTGATGGC
>JAAZBK010000431.1 GCA_012513855.1 Acidimicrobiales bacterium | reverse complement strand
GCCACCACCGTGTCCATCTCCTCGGGGAACTCGGCGTGCTCCCCCAGGTCGTCGAGCGCCCGGTCGAGATCCTCGGGGGTCGCCCGGTACAGCAACGCTCCGAGGTGGGTGGCCTCCATCGCACCCGGCCCTCCGCCGGAGCACACCAGGTAGCCCTGGCGAGTGAGCTCGGCCGACAGGTGGGCGACGGAGCGGTAGGCCTCGGTGCTGCGCGGCAGGGCGTGGCCTCCCATGACGGCAACGACCCGTTCGCCCACCAGGAGGGCATCGCGTGCCTCGGTGATCGACTGGTCGTGCAGGGCTCTGAGCATGCCGACCTCGCGTGAGGGTTCGAGGCGCGTCGACCGGTAGGCCCGGAAGTCGGGGGTAGCCCCGTACGACAGCGGTTCGTCGACGGAGAACCCGGCGAAGAGCTCGTCGGGTCGGTACAGCGAACCTCGGAACGGCAACAGCGGGAACTGATCCTCCATGTCCTCGATTCCACCACCTTCGGAGACCCCCTCCGGCCGATCGCCCGTTCCACGGCGAGATCTATTTGCACCGATGATGCGAAGAAGTACGCTCATGTGACGGAGTGCACAGGCTCCTACCAGGGGAACCAGCAACCAAAGGCAGGGGATCGGCATGTCCCAGCTCTCGTCCGTCACGTCATCCGACGACTCCGGGCCCTCGACGCTCGGCTGGGTCGTCGCCGGCCTCAGCACCGGCGCGGCGGTGATCCACTTCGCCATGGTCCCGGTGCACGGCGGCGGCAGCCTCGTCGATCCCCTCGGGTTCGCGGTGGCGGGTTGGTTCCAGCTCTGCATCGCCGGACTCGCCATCACCGGCCGCACGGGACGGACCACCTGGATCGCCTCCGCGCTGGGCAACCTCGCCATCGCCGGCCTGTGGATCTGGAGTCGCACCGTGGGGCTCCCGATCGGACAGCACGAAGGCATCGTCGAAGACGTGGGCGCCATCGACCTCATGGCCCAGGCGCTCGGCGTGGGAGCCGCCATCGTGTCGGCGCGGCTCGCGCTCGCCCCGGGCGGCGGAGCACGCGCTCCCCGGCTGGCGCCCGCGCTCGCGGCGGCCGCGGCCATCGGTCTGGCCACCACGGTCATCACCTCGCCCGACGCCACCAGCCACGGAGGCGGCGACGACACCGGCGCGACCTCCCTCACCGGCCACGCCGCCACCATGGCGCTCATCGACGACCAACGCTGCGACACCGACTTCAACCATCCCGCCTACTGGGAGGAAGCCGAGGTCCTCGGCATCGACACCTACGAGGGCGGCGCCATGGACATGAGCGCACCCGAGCAAGCGAACACCGGTGGCGACGGACACGGCCACAGCCACGGCGCCACCGCCGAACCGGTGGGCACCACCACCACGACCCGGCCCGATCCCACCGGCGGTCGCGGCTCGGAGGGACTCGACAAGCTGATCGGCCAAACCGGTCCGGCCGGCACGAGCGAGGGCGCGGCGGCGCGGCTGGTCATCTCGCTCGGCGAGGCCTCCGATGCCGACTACGACGCCTGGCTGTGGTGGCTCCGTGCCTCCGGCTCGGTGGGTGGCGGGCACTCGCACGACAGCGCGGCACCCGGCGATTCCGGTGGCCACGGAGGTCACGTCGGCCCCCAGCCCTGGGTGGCCATGACCGACCAGGCCCAGTGCGACCAGCTCGCGGAGGAGCTGGACCTGGCTCGCTCCATCACCGAGAAGTACGACACGGTGGCCAAGGCCGAAGCCGGTGGCTGGACCAAGGTCACCGGCTACGTGCCGGGCATCGCGGCCCACTACATGAACTTCGGGGCCGTCGACAGCAAGTTCGAGATCGAGGTGCCGGAGATGATCCTCTTCGACGGCACCGACCCCGACTCCGCCGTGGTCGGCCTCAGCTACTACATCATCCACGAGGGCGACGCCGAGCCGTCCCAGGGCTTCACCGGCCCCAACGACCACTTCCACCGCCACGTCGGCCTGTGCATCGTGAACGGCGTGGTGGCCGGCGACAGCCAGACCACCGCCGAGGAGTGCGCAGCACGCGGCGGCTCCAAGGCCGGTGGCGACAAGCAGTGGATGAACCACGTCTGGATAGTTCCCGGGTGCGAGAGCCCCTGGGGAGTGTTCTCCGCGGCGACCCCGGTCCTCGACGGCGCTCTCGGCAAGGCCAGCGCGGACGACGGCGGCAGCTGCGCCGGCAGCGGGGTGCGCGACCGATACGGCCTCGACGATCCCGTGCCGGCCACCGCGGCGTCGACCACCGCCGACGCCGACGCCACCTCCGACG
>JAAZBK010000430.1 GCA_012513855.1 Acidimicrobiales bacterium | reverse complement strand
TGGCGGCCTCGGTCGGGCCTGGTGCCGGTCTTGGTGTCGGTCAGTCGAAGAGGTCGGGCTCGGTCCGGGAGATCTCGTCCCACATGGGCTGGAACGAGAGCCAACCGACGTAGGACGACGACGTCTGCTCGTGGGTGTAGCGGGCGTCGTCGGGATCGATGAGGTGGGGGGTGCCCGCGGCTTCGGCCAGCAGCTGGGCCTGGCAGGTCCGCTCCATGGTGATGAACCACCACGCGGCCTCGTCGACCGTCTCGCCCACCGTGAAGTGGCCGTGGTTGCGGTGGATGGCGGCCTTGTGCGGGCCGAGCCCCTTCGCCAAGGCGTGACCGCCGTCGGACTCGAACACCACCCGTCCGCCGCCGTCGTCGACCACCACGTGGTCCTCGAAGAACACGCACGAGTCCTGGGTGATCGGGTCCAGCGGACGGCCGAGCGCCGACCAGGCCTTGCCGTAGACCGAGTGGGCGTGGGCGGCCGAGATCACGTCGGGCCGGGCCTCGTGGACGGCGGCGTGGATCACGAACGCAGCGCGGTTGACGGGACGCTCGCCGACCACGACCTCGCCGGTGGGCCCCACCAGCAGGAGGTCGGACACCTTGATGTGGCGGAAGCTCATGCCCAAGGGGTTCACCCAGAAGTGGTCGAGCATCTCGGGGTCGCGGGCCGTGATGTGACCGGCCACCCCCTCGCTGAACCCGAACCGACCGAAGAGGCGAAGTGCGCCGGCCAACCGCTGCTTGCGGTGGAGGCGCTCATCCTCGACGGTGTCGAACACCGGCGGCACCTGGTACTGGAGCTCTCGCACGTGCTCCCCGCGGGCGATCTGTTCGCGCAGGCTGGTGCCGGTCGACGTCCCGGTCGAGGGCGTGGCGGCGCTGGCATCGGTGACGGTCATGAGCTTCCCCTGGGTCTGCTGGCCCCTCCATTGTGCAACGTCGAACCCCAGATCCCGAAGGTGTGTGCACTTTGGTCGAATTATTCGACCAAAGTGCACACACCTCGCTGGTTGGGTGGGGGTTGGTTCGAGTGCAAGGGAGCGACGTGCAGGACGACGAACGCCGGTGGTGGCAGGAGACCACGATCTACCAGGTGTACCCGCGGTCGTTCGCCGACTCGGACGGCGACGGCCTGGGCGACCTGGTGGGGATCATCGACCACCTCGATCACCTGGTCGACCTGGGCGTGGGCACCGTCTGGCTCAGCCCGTTCTTCGACAGCCCCCAGGCCGACTTCGGCTACGACATCTCGAACTACTGCGACGTCGCCCCCGAGTACGGCACTCTCCCCGACGCCGAGCGCCTGATCGACGAAGCGCACTCCCGCGGCCTCAAGGTCATGTTCGACATGGTGATGAACCACACGTCGGACCAGCACCCGTGGTTCCGCACGTCGAAGGCGAGCCGTTCCAACGCCAAGGCCGACTGGTACATCTGGCGAGACGGCCGGGGCCGAGGCGGGCGCAAGCCGCCCAACAACTGGCGGTCGGCCATGGAGGTCAAGACCGCCTGGCAGTGGTCGCCGGAGCGCCAGCAGTGGTACCTGGCCTCGTTCCTGCCCTTCCAGCCCGACCTCAACTTCCGCAACCCGGAGGTGAAGGACGCCATGTTCGACGCGGTGCGCTTCTGGCTGCGCCGCGGGGTAGACGGGTTCCGCCTCGACATCTTCGGCAACGTCATGAAGGACCCGGACTTCCGCGACAACCCGTGGAGGCCCCACCTCGACACCGGCATACCCCGCTTCTGGGAGCGGATCTACACCGAGAACACCGATGACACCATCCAGTTCGCCAAGGAGCTGCGGGCGGTGGCCGACGAGTTCCGGTCGCCCGACGACCCCGGTGGCACCGAGCGGGTGCTGCTCGGCGAGGTGTTCGGCTCGGCCGAGACGCTGCGGCGCTACATCGGCGACGACGACGGCCTCCACCTCGTGTTTCTGTTCGACTTCCTCACCTATCGCTACGACGCCGGGTTCTTCCGGTCCCGGATCGAGGAGTACGAGCGCAACTACCCGGCGCCGCTCCAGCCCACCTACGTGCTGGAGAACCACGACCGCAGTCGCCTGATCGACCGGGTGGGCGGCGACGTCCGCAAGGCCCAGACGCTGGCGGTCCTGCTGTGCACCCTGCGGGGCGTGCCGGCGATCTACCAGGGCCAGGAGATCGCCATGTCGAACACGGCCATGCGCCTGCGCGAGGCCCGCGACCCGATCGCCCGCACCTACTTCTCCTGGGTTCCCGAAGCGGTGGTGCAGCGCCTTCCCGAGCGACTCAACCGAGACGAGGTCCGCACCCCCATGCAGTGGACCGGCGGACCCAACGCCGGCTTCACCACGCCCGAGGCGGTGCCGTGGTTGCCGGTCAACGAGAACCACACCGAGCGCAACGTCGAGGCCCAGGACGGGGTCGACGGCTCGATGCTCGAGCTGTACCGCGCGCTCCTGCACCTGCGCACCGAGCGCCCGAGCCTCCACCGCGGCTCGCTGACGCTGCGCCCAGCCGATCCGGCGTACCCCGACGTCCTGGTCTACGAGCGCCGGTTCGGTGACGAGCCGGAGCGCACCGTGGTGGCCGTGAACTTCGGCTCGATCGCCGCCACGGTCGATCTCAACGAACGATCCCGACCGATCGACGGAGCCACCGCGCTCCCCGGATCTGCCGAGGTCGAGGTCCTGGTCGCCACCGACCGCGGCCTGGTCCTGTCCGGTTCGACCATCCAGCTGCCAGCCCACAGCGCGGCCGTCCTCAGCCTCTGACCAGCGCTCGGCCGCCATGCCCTCACCGCCAGATCTCGCCTCGCGTCAGGTGCCTGACGACGGTGTCGCACTTTCACGAGTCGGCCGGAGGGCGTGACCATTAACGATCGTTGCAGGTCGAAGCCCGACCGTTAACAAATCTCCTGTTTTGTTAATAGTCGCCTAGCTTTTGAGAGATGGATCCCGACTGCTACCAGAACACGCGCTTCGGAGCGGCGCGCAAT
>JAAZBK010000066.1 GCA_012513855.1 Acidimicrobiales bacterium | reverse complement strand
TGGCGGAGCCGGCGACAGCGAAGGCGAGCACGGACCCGTCAAGCTGGGTGCGCACCACCAGGGACAGATCCGCCACCGACGGCGTCGACGTCAGCGCGCGGGCGGCTTGGGTCTGCCAGGTCGCGATCGCGGCCTCCAGGCGGGTCGGGTGGACCGGGTCGAGACGTTCGCCGCGGGCGGTGGCCGGCCAGCGCAGGTCCAGGTACCCGGCCGCCAAGCCTTCGGCCGCGTCGACCCGCCGGATCAGCTCGCGCACGTGAACCCGCTCCCCGGTCGGTGCCGGCAGACGGGTCCGCTCCCGGGTACTAGTCATGGCCAGCTCGTACTGCTCCAGGGAGCGGCGCACCGCGTGCGTGGCGGCAAGCACCGAGTGCATGATCCACGTCCGGGCCGCCTCCAGGTCCCCGCCCGCGTCGGGACGCACGACATCGTCGTGGCGGTGCCGGGAGCGGACCAGATCCCCGACCGCGGACAGGTTCGCCACCACCTGCTCGGCGTGCGGGTCCGGCGCCCCAGCGCCCGGCCAGCCCCGCGCGACGATGAGCCGGTGCACACCGGTGGCGACATCGTGCAAAGCGTCAATGTCGGCGTCGACCCCGACCCGGTGCGGCCCGAGCGCGGGGATAGCCCGCCAGGTCTCGGCGGCCGTCTCGACGACCTCGGCCCACGAACGCACCCGTGCCGGAGCGGTCGCCGGGTCGACGTCGGCGAGCATCCGGCGGGCGGCCAGGTCCGCCTCCCGCAACAGCTCCCCCACCGTCCGCGCCGCCCCCGCGCCCGGCTGCCTCGTGGAGATGTCGGGGTCAGCCATCGCGTGACTCCCCCACCAGGTCACCGAGGTCGATGACCACAGCCGACGCCAACGGCGGGAGCTGGTCGAAGGAAAGCGTGCGCAGCAGCCGCTCGGCCTCGACGATCAGCTCCGGCACGTTCATGCCCGCCGCCGCCGCCGGCAACCCCACCTCATCGAGACGTGCCCGGTCCGCGTCCTGAAGCAGCCGGACCGCCTTCTCCGCGAGCAGCTCCGCCCCCAACCCCAGGCAGTAGTGCTGCGGGCGACGGCCGATCTGGGTCGAGCCCAGATCGGCCGCCTCCGTCAACCACGCAATCACCTCCATCCACACCTCGACTGCGGTCCGGTCTGTCACCTTTGTCATCACGTTCTCCTCGCCTCCCAGGGCTGCTGTTCTTCATGTCGTTGGTTTTCATCCAGCCACAGTGGCGGCCTGGCTCACCAGGACCCGTCGAGCCGATGTGGAAAACTCCGGCAGCTGCCTGGGTGTTGGTCGAACACTGAAACCAGATGCCCTATACGCATCCGAGAGCGCCGCGAGGAGTCACCCTCCTCGAGACAGAAGGCCGAGACCATGCACAAACACACCGGACGCAAGGCGCTGGCCTACGCAACGCCCCTATTCGTCAGCACCGTCATCACCATCGCGGTCCTGTCCGTGACCCCGGCACACATCGCCGGCCCGCTCTTCATCGCCGGGCTCATCATCGGCGCGGTCCTGCTCATTGGCTGGGGCGAGGACGCCGCCGCCCTGGCCCTGCTCCTCGCACGTCCGGCCACCCGCTCCGAGCGAGCCACCCTCGCCCCCGCCGTCGCCCTCGTCCAGTCACGTAATCCCGGACGACCTGCCAGGCTGCGGGTGCGGGT
Organism: Acidimicrobiales bacterium; assembly: GCA_012513855.1. Taxonomy (GTDB): domain Bacteria; phylum Actinomycetota; class Acidimicrobiia; order Acidimicrobiales; family Iamiaceae; genus Aquihabitans. Next base: position 748 of record JAAZBK010000066.1, on the reverse strand, counting down.
CCAGATGCTGCCCCCCGCCAACTGTTCGCCCGTTATGCCGTTCGCCCGGCGCACCCTCCTGGTCAACCCCGTCCTCATCCACGCCTTGCGCCACGGCCGCCTGCGCCCCGGCCAGGCCGCCGCCATCATGACTCGCGCCGCTCTCGTCATCGACGGCGGACTCACCCGCTCCGACGCTTTCCTGACCTACTGGACCGTGCCCTGGCAGATTCTCGCCGGCATCTTCGAAGGCGTCGCCAGCGCCCTCCGCGGTTTCCCCCTGGTCAGCTTCGCTTGGCGCGCCCGATTCGTCACCATCGGCATCGCCGTCATCCAAACCGCCCATAGCGGCCCGCTCTGGTTGGCCGCCTTCATCGCCACAATCGGCGTCCTCAGCTACGCAGCCCCAGCCTGGATCCGGCGATGGGACGTCGCCATGAGCGCATACGGCAACCACGCCCTGGCCGCCGTGTTAAGTCGGCGCTTTCGGTAGCGCCTGTGTAACGAAGTGGTAGCGGGCGCGTGCGGTTCGGGTAGCGCTGTCGAGGGGTGTGTTCACGTTGGGTTCCGCCTGTCGTGCTCACCTTGCCGGCGCGCACGCGTTCAGCCTGAACGCGCTCACCCGTCCCGCACCGGCCGACTACAGCCAGGAGGGCAGCCAGCGTGCTTGATCACCACCTCACCACCGACGACATGCCCCTGTTCACCACGTTGCGGATGACCGCGTTCGGGCAGGCCGTGATCGACATCGCCAACGACTCCGCCTACG